>JAFDAP010000597.1 GCA_019313765.1 Deltaproteobacteria bacterium
CTTCTTCGGCACTTTCAGCTTCCGGCTCTGCCGCTTCTTCCTCAAGCCCTATCTCTTCCTCTTCTTCCGCTTCTTCCTCTACCGTAGGCGCGGCCATAACAGCCACGGTCAGGTGGCCTTCCTCTGCTGTGGTAATCCCCTCCGGGAGTTCAATATCCCGGATATGGATCGAATCGCCGATGTCGAGGCCGGATACATCCATATCAAAGACATTAATCAATTTGTCAGGCAGACAGGTGATTGTCAGTTCTCTCCTGATATGCTGGAGTACCCCGCCATTTGTGACCCCTACAGGAGTATTAATCAACTGAATGGGAACAGCGACCGTGATTTCCTTATCCATTGATATCTCATAGAAGTCGGCGTGAATATAGGTGTCTTGGACAGGGTCGATCTGAAGGTCCTTCAACATGGCCTTTTTGGATTCTGTCCCACTATCCGATTTCACCTGGAGGTCAACGATAATATTTTCCCCCCCTGCCTGTCTTAGAAGTCGTTCTAATTCAAGATAGTCAAGGGCCAACATAACGTTTTCGGTCCCGGGACCATAGAAAATGGCCGGGACCTGATTATTTCTTCTGAGCTTTCTGGCTGCCTCTTTTCCAGTGCTTTTTCTCAAATAGGCAGCAAGGACTGGTCGTGTCATTTATTTCCTCCAATTGGGCCGAAGCCCCTAAGTTCGATTTTTCACAAAGTAAAAAATGCCCCGCGCCCGGGGCATTTTTACGTCTAAACAAATAATGTGCTGACGGAATGAGAACTATTGATTCTCTTGATGGTTTCTCCTAAAAGTTCCGCAATGGATAAGGCCGTGATTTTTTTGCAGGCCATGGCCTTGTCATTGAGCGGGATGGTATTGGTTACGACAAGGCTGTCCATGGGTGATGCCTCGATCCTTTCTATGGCGGGGCCTGACAGGACGGCATGGGTACAACAGGCGTGGGTGGTGGATGCTCCCCGGTCACTGAGGGCCTGTGCCGCCTGGCACAATGTGCCTGCCGTATCTACCATATCATCAAGAATAATGGCAGTTTTCCCCTCCACTTCTCCGATAATGTTCATGGCCTCGGCAACATTGGGCGCCTCGCGTCGTTTATCAATAATGGCTAATGATGCATTCAGGCGCTTGGCAAAGGCCCGGGCCCGCTCCACGCCGCCGGCATCGGGCGAGACAATAACCAGATTATCCTGGAAATTACTCAGAATGTATTTCAATAAAACCGGGGCCGCAAAAACATTGTCCACCGGTATATTAAAATAACCCTGGATCTGTCCGGCGTGCAGGTCCATGGATACGACCCTGGTTGCCCCGGAAACAGTAACCAGATCGGCCACAAGTTTGGCGGTTATAGGGACCCGGGGCTTTACCTTTCGATCCTGACGGCCATATCCGTAGTAAGGGATCACCGCTGTAATCCGCTTGGCAGACGCCCTTCTAAGGGCATCCATAATAATCAGAAGCTGCATGAGGTTGTCATTTACGGGTGTGCAGGTAGATTGGAGGATAAAGGCATCCCTTCCCCTGACATTTTCCTGTATTTCAACCTGGGTCTCCCCGTCACTGAAGGTCTTGGTACTTATCATACCGGGATCAATCCCCAGATAGTCACAGACTTCAAGGGTCAAGGTCTGGTTAGAGGTTCCCCCAAAAAGCTTCATTTCCGATTCGAATGCCATTTCAATATTCACCAATTCTTGCAGAACTCCCATTTCTCAATCGCAAATGTAATTCCCGGCTTTTAGCAGGAGTGTTGGAGCACTGGAGTGATGGAGTAAGGGAAAAAGCAAATGATAAAACCTCAGTAATCCCATTAAATATTTTTTTAAATAGATACTCTTCGAGCTTAAGACCAGTACTCCAATGCTCCATTAGATTTTTTTAACGGCAGAGCCATTTGTCTCTGACCACGCCCAGAGGAGATGGATCTCTAAGTCAATTAATAATTGGCTGGGGTGGGAGGATTCGAACCCCCGAATGCGGGCGCCAAAGGCCCGTGTCTTACCACTTGACGACACCCCAAAAAAATTGAATATTTTCGATTGAAGATTGACTATTTGAAGGAGTTCCTTAAGTTGCAAATCTTCAATAGTCAATAGTCAATATTCAATCCTCAGATCCCCTCTACCACAAAAATATCCCCCAGGTCCCGGGAGATGAGGTGCCTTTTTGCCGATAATGCCTGGTCTTTTGACTCAAAAATGCCGAAGACGCTGGGTCCGCTACCGCTCATCAAAGCACCCTTTGCCCCTCCATCCACTAAGGATTTCTTGATTGTGTTGATGACGGGAAAATGAGAAGCGGTTACCGTTTCCAGATCA
>JAFDAP010000048.1 GCA_019313765.1 Deltaproteobacteria bacterium
TTGAAGGAATTCTATCTATTTAAATTTATTGATTTTATCCTTTAATCCCTAAATTCCTGAATCCCTCAATTTGGCGCTAATAAATATAGATAGTGTCCAAAAAAAAGAGCTATTTTCAAAGTAAATTACGAGGTCTGTACTTTGGTTTGGGCAACAATACTTCTTGACAATTTATGCTTTAGTCATTATGATCATATTGACCATTTTCGGAGACCTAAAATGAATAAAAGAGTATCAATAGCAGGAGCAAAAGCAACTCTATCAGAATGCATTAGGAACGTTGAAGCAGGCTCATCCGTGCTAATTACTCGACACGGTAAACCAGTGGCCGCACTTGTTCGTGCCGGTGACTTCGACCATCTTGAGAGACTTAGAAAGGCCGGCCCAGAAGGCGGTCTTGCAAGTCTTGCCGGCGGCTGGGAAGGCTCCGATGAACTGGTGCGGATTCTGAATGAATCCCCTCGGATTGGACAACGCAAAATACCTCCTCTTGATCAGTAGCCATGGCCTATCTTTTCGATACAGATGCGATTTCTGAACTATTACGACCACATCCCACAGCTAAATATGTGCAATGGCTTATGAACGTGCCTCGGGAAGAGCAGTTTATCAGTTCGGTTGTAATCGGTGAATTATACAAAGGCGCTTACCGCTCCAGAGCACAAAAACATCACCTAATAAATATAGAACAGCGGGTTCTTCCCGCGGTGACGGTATTACCTTATGATATGGCCACAGCAAAAGTGTTCGGACAGATTCGAGCTCGCCTTGAAGAAGCCGGAACCATCCTGCCGGATGCGGATATTCAAATTGCCGCCACGGCTATCTATCATGACCTTGAATTGGTTACAGGAAATTTACGCCATTTCTCCAGAATTGATGACCTTAAAGTCAACACAATACTTTCAGACTCAAGGTTTACCACGTGATTCAATCCATCTATTTCAAAGGGACGATCTGTAGGATATCCATAAACAAAGGGATCTGCTCTTGACTCTTACTAATAGATTTAAGGAACGTAAAAGAAATAAACAACTTTGTTTGTAGCTTCATGGGAAGAATGAAAATATAAATATCTAAGAATCAAAATAAACAAACATGTTGAAAATTAGAAACGATATTGGGATCGGGGTCAAACCTTGATTAGTGATTAATAAGAAAAATAATAAGTGTTTTCACTGGATTATGTTGCGCTATTAAATTATAACCCGCTCTTTTTTCCGGTTTCAAATACCGAACCAAACTCTCTTAGGCTTTGGGGCACGGCCTATTTTTAAAAACCACACTCGGGCAGTCAGGCTTCCTATGCCCAAAATCCCAACATTTCAGCCGGCTTGGAGAAAAATGCCTTCTTGACAATACGACCGGTATCCGGTATCTGAATCCAAGTCGTCGGTTGCCGCAGCAGTATGGTTGCTGCTTGATATCCGGCCTACTACATATTGGAATGCTTCCTGCTACGGCACACAACTTTAAATTTTCCCTTATTCCGAGCTCAAAAAGGGAATTCTTATCACTTCACTAATCAGATCATGGGAATTTTCAATGTCTTTTTCTTTTGTTCATGCTGCCGACCTTCATCTGGACAGTCCCTTTAGAGGGGTAACAGCTGAATCACCTGCCATTGCCGGCTCTCTTCATTCAGCTACCTTTGAAGTCTACAACTCATTGATTGATCTGTGTATCGAAAAACAGGTGCAGTTCCTTTTGATCGCTGGTGATATATATGACGGGGCTGACCGCAGCCTCCGGGCTCAGCTGCGTTTCCGGGATGGACTGAAAAGACTGGTGGACAACAATATCCAGGCCTTTGTTGTTCACGGAAATCACGATCCTTTCAAGGGGCACTCCAGGTCAGTTGACTGGCCTGAAGGAGTTCACGTTTTCAGCTACCGCAAGGTTAAAAGCATCCCTTTCAAGGTCGGCAACTCACCGGTTGCCCTGATATCAGGTATCAGCCACGAAAACAGAAACATAACAACCAACCTGGCCAAGAAATTCGAGTCTCAGGATCCCGACCTGTTTCAGATAGGACTCCTGCACTGTAATGTGGGAAGAGACACCGGGCACGAGACCTATGCCCCCTGCGAGCTGCAGGACCTCATCAAAACCGGTCTGGACTACTGGGCCCTGGGGCATGTTCACGAAAGAAAAATTCTGCATAATGACCCTTATGTGGTCTATCCCGGGAATACCCAGGGACGAAATATCAGGGAACAGAACGAACGGGGCTGTTATCTGGTTCAGGTGGACGATAACAACCGGGTCACCAGCCTTGAATTCCATGAACTGGACGAAATACGATGGGTTTGGGGATCTCTAACTATTGACGGGTTGGACACGCTGGATCAGCTTGAGAACGCACTTTCCGGCTGCATTGAAGATTTTTCAAAAAAAGCAGGGTCCCGGTCTCTTATCTGCAGGATCTCCCTCACCGGCCAGGGCCCGCTTTTCGATGAATTAAGCAGAGAAAATGCTCTTCAGGAATTGCTTGAGCACACCAGGGACAGTTATGAGGCAAAAAATCCCTTTGTCTGGGTTCAGGATTTGATATTCGAATGTAGACCGGAAATTGACCTAAAAAAACGACGTGAAGCCAAGGATTTCTTAGGCCAGGTACTGAGAATCAGCCAAGAGTTATCTGATACTGAAGAAGGCCGTAAACGCTTGGTGGAGGAAGGACTGGAAGAACTGTTTAAGAACAGGCGGGCGTCAAAGCATCTGCAGGATATTACGGATAACGAAATCAGCCGGATGCTTAAATCAGCTGAACTTTTGTGCTTCCAGATGCTGGAGGGTGATCTCTAGGCTATGAGAATCAAAAGCATAATAGTAGATGGATTCGGTCTCTTTTATGATGTTTCGCTGGAAGATATGCCGGACGGACTGATTCTTTTTGCAGGTGACAATGAGGCCGGAAAATCGACTATGCTGGGGTTTATCAGGGCCATTTTTTTCGGGTTTCCGGATGGCAGGACAACTGAGAATTCCTACGAACCTTTAAGAGGTGGTCAGCATGGCGGTCGTTTGATTGTTTCCACGGCTGCCAGGGGTGATATTATAATTGAACGAAAAGCCGGTAAAAAAGGAGGCCCGATAAACCTGCTCTTTACCAGCGATGACACCAGCGGTGGTGAAGCAGAACTCAAACATCTTCTCGGGGGTTTTTCAAAAGCTGTCTATAAAAATGTCTATGCTTTCAGTCTGGCAGAACTTCAGACATTTGATTCCCTGAATGATGAGGATGTGAGGGGAGCCCTTTACGGAGCCGGGGCCGGAGTTTCATTGATGGCTATTCCGGAGAGCATGAAAAAACTGGACAAAAATCTGGCCGGTCTGTTTAAGCCGGGAGGCAGTAAACCTATTATCAATACCCGCCTGGCCCGTCTGGAGGAAGTTCAAAAAGAGTTGCGCCATGCCGCTGACGGAATCAAGGAATATGAAGGCCTGGTAGACCAGCGTCAGAAGCTGGGTGAAACGATCAGCCGGTTTCAGCAGGAGGGAGAGGTCTTCCGGAAAGATCAAACCAGAATAAGCAACTATCTCAAACTCTGGGATCAGTGGATTGTTCTCCAGGACGCGGAAGATAAGTTGGAGAATTTGGCCGATACAGTCTCTGTTTTTCCGGCCGACGGTTTGAGCAAGATGAGTGATCTTGAGAAAAACCTGGAAAACCTGGAAAAATCGCTGATCAAGGAAGAAAAGAATCAAACAGACCTGCTAAGACAAGAGCAGGGCCTGAAAATTAATGAACTCCTTTTAGATCAGGAATCTAAAATTAACGAATTAAAAGAGAATCTTACGATTTATCTATCCAATGTTGATGAAGTATCCGGTAATCAACAGAACCTGGAACAGAAAAAAGGGGAGATCCGTCGATCCTTGGAAATTCTGGGCAAGGACTGGACTGAAGAGAAGGTTTGCGGAATGGATCGTTCCCTGTTCACCCAGAACAGCATCCGGCAGCATCAGTCTGCCCTGCAGAAAATAGCATCAGAACAGGAAAAAGCAAAGGATGCCCTGAATCAGATCAGTGGAGAACTTAATGCTGCCCGGCGTGAAGAGGAAACCGCGGCCAAGGAATTGGACAAATACCAGGAACTGAAAGATCAGGTTGCCAAGAAAACACTTCAGGCCATTCAAAACGGTAGAGACCAGTTTGCCTCACTTGTCAGGGATCTGCCTAAGAGAAAAAAGGAACTAAAGAGCGGTACAGATAGCCTGGATCAGGCTGTCGGTGAGATAGACCCGGATTGGGGAGCCCCTGAAGTTGAGTCTTTTGACTGTTCTGTGCCGGCTCAGGAGAAAATTCAGGAATTTGAACAGAAACAGAACAGGCTGAACTCGGAGATTAATGAAACAAAAAACAGGCTGGAAATCGCGCAGTCCGGCCTGGCCGGTGTAAAGAAAGAGCTGAAAGACCACCAGAAAAAACACAACGCCATTCCTGATCCTTCGTTTAAAAATCGGGAGGAATATACTGACAGAAAGGATGACCTCAAAAACCTGAAGGATACGCTGAACAAAAAGGAGCTGCTGGAAGAACGGATCAGAAATCAAAATGAACGGCTTTCTGATAAACAAGCCTTGATTCAAAAATCTCTATCCGTCCTTTCCAATTCAACGACCGGATTTCTGAAAGTTTTTTCCATAGTGGTTTTTCTCCTCGGGGTGGCCGTGGCTGCTGGACTGGTTATTTTTCAACGACCCCTGGAGGGCGGCCTTATTGGTGGAGTTTTAGTGATTCTGGGGGCTTGTATGTTTATTATTAACAAAACGGCTGAAAACAGACTCGCCCGACAAATCCTCAACAACCAATCGAGAGAGAAAAAAGAGACCCAGGAACTCGAGGGGCTGCTGAATGATCTGGATGATCAGCTTGCCGGCATTGAGAGGCAGGCTGAAGAGACCTCAGAAAGACTGAATATTGCAAGTGATATTGAAATAGACAAGCTGTATCCCATGGAAAAGCAGCTTGAGGAAAAATTGATCTGTTTTGATGAAAAAACCAGGTCAAAGGAAGAGCTAAACAAAATCAAGGAACAGGAAACCCGGGCCATAGAAACTATCACGCAGTTGACAGAAACCCTGGAGTCTCAGGAAAATGCCCACAGGCTCCTGCAGGACAAATGGGAAAAACACTTGGCCGGTTTGGCCCTGAGAACCGGCACCAATCCCCGCACAGTATCCCTGATTTTTGCCAAAGTGGACAGGATAAAGACCATGATAAACGCGGTGGGAGATATTAAAGAACGTATCAGGGAAATGGAACAGGTCAAAGCGGAATATCTCAGCCTGGTCAGCCTGGTACCGGAGCTGGCTGAAAAGACCACGGATGACCCTGCTGACCTGCTTTCAGTCGTTGACCTGTTCCTGGAACAGACAAGGAATCTGGATAAACAAAGACAGGAGCGGGACCTGGCAGTTAGAACGCTTGAGGAAAAAAAGAAAATCCGAAAAACGGTCGAAGAAAAACAACAGAAGGCAAAAGACCGTCTGGAGAACGCAGGGACACAGCAGACCCGGACGGCTGAGGAATGGCGCGTCTGGCTCTCCAAGTCCGGTTTAGACCCTGAAATATCTCCGGAGACCGCATTGAGCGCCATGGAAACCATCAATGAATGCATCCGGCTTGTCGATACCAGAACGGCACTGGAACAGGACATAGTTCTTAAGCAAAACGAAATCCAGAAATATCTTGACCTGGTAGGAAGGGTTTTTTCCATATCAGGTAAACCTCAACCTGATAAAAACAATCTTGTCTCAGAGATTAAGCTTCTATACCAGGAATATGAGGACAGCAAAACCGGCCGGACCAAAAAAGGCACTATTAAGGAGCAGTTAACCGGTCTGAAAAATGAAATCGAATCCCTGAAACAGGAGATTGGGGAGAAAAGGCTGGAGCTTAAAAAACTGTTACAAGAAGGTGAAGCTAATGACGAAGAGGAATTCAGAAAAAGAGGGAAGTTATATCAAAAAAGAAGGGATATCCTCCAAGAAATTGAAGGTGCCTCCAGAAACATCAAAATAATATCAGGGGAAAGAGATCTGCAAAAACTGAAACAAGAACTGAAACAGTGTACCAGAGGAGAACTTGACAGCGAACTACGGAGACTGCAGCAGGAAATCAGGGAGACTGACAAAAACCTTGAAGCCGCCAGAGACGAGCTGGCTGAAACCAAAAGCAAACTGGAAAATCTGGCCTCATCAGAGGACATCTCCCATTTAAGGGCAGAAGAGGAAAAGACAAAAGAAGAAATCCTGACTGATGCCAGAAAATGGGGGACAAATGCCATTGCCCGATATCTGATAACCAGCGCCAGAGAACGATTTGAAAAAGAACATCAGCCCAGGGTTATTCAGGAGGCAGCTAGTTATTTCAATACATTCACCGGTGGTGAGTATCAGAATATTATAGCCCCCCTTGGAAAGCAGAGCATAGAAGTAATGACCCGTCACGGCATCCAGAAAAAACCGGATCAGCTGAGCAGGGCCACCGCCGAGCAGCTGTTTCTGGCGCTACGTTTCGGATACATGACCAATCAGGCTGAAAACAGCGAAGTCCCCCCTGTCATTATGGACGACATACTGGTCAATTTTGATGCCAACCGCTCCGGTTATGCAGCCAGTGCCATCCTTGAACTGGCCGGAACCCATCAGATTCTCTTCTTTACCTGCCATCCGGAGACAATATCTGTATTCAAGGAACAGGACAAAAACATCCCTGTTTATCAGATCAAACAAGGGCAATTCGAGGAAATTTGACTCTGGTTCCCATTTTTTTGGGAGATACCGACAAACAAAAATAGTCCTGCCTTTGTAGATCAATCAATGGTTCCAGTTTTCGTGCGGAGCGAGTTCCCTATCTCTTTCATCCCAGGCTGTCCTGAAACCACGTCCACCATGAATCAAGGAGAGAACGGAATCTCGATCATCTTGGGGAATATCCGGGACGATAGTGAAATATTGACATTTAAAGAAGTGTGTGTCAGAAGAATAGCATGCCAAGGAAAGCTCGTATAGATGCTCCTGGAGCCCTGCATCACATCATTATACGCGGTATCGAACGGAAGGTGATTTTTAAGGACTCACAGGATTATTAAAATTTTTTAAACAGATTGAAAAACATATTGACGGAAACAAAAACACCATGTTTCGCCTGGGCTCTTATGACCAATCACGCACACATTTTGCTCAGGACCGATTATGTTCCTCTTTCTACAATAATGCGTCGCTTGTTGACGGGTTATGCACAGCAGTTTAATCGACGTCACAGAAGCCATGGCCAATTGTTTCAGAACCGCTTTAAATCCATTTTATGCGAAGAGGAACTCTATCTTCTGGAACTTGTCTGCTATATCCATCTTAATCCCCTTCGAGCAGGAATTGTAAAAGATCTTAAGGCATTAAAGACATATCCGTATAGTGGCCACGGTGTAATAATGGGCAAGCTTAAAAACGACTGGCAGCATTGTAAGTGAGGATTAAAGGATTGTCCCCTTATCCTTGTCTAGACATTCCGGAGATCGTTTTAATTGGAAAATTCAATGGGGTCTGGCATGTCCGGATCATGAAATTGGGAAGGAGGCATGGGAAGAGAAATGCCGAAAAGAAAGTATAGTATCGGACAGCTTTTGATGAAATCATTGACATCGGAGCAGATCGCCGGCTTGCTTACTGTAGTGTCAGCTTCAACCGATTTGAGCATCTACATGGAGAAGTTCGAAAAAATCGACCCGGACATGGCGACGACTGTGAAAAAAATTCTGGCCGCAGATCAGGATTCAGCAAGCAGAGGTAAAACCGGGCGATTGACGTCCCTTCAACAAACAATGGAGTACTGGTTTTCATTATGGCGCAACTATGATGGCGTCATAAGTGAAGTAGGTGACGAGGAAGGTAAATATGCGGTTCAGGACCATCACTGGGAAGAGCCGTATTTTGATGGCGGGAGTCTTGCCCTGGATCTGGAACCTATCGCGGAAGATATGTTGACGCTGATGGAGGATGTCTATGATGAAGTGGATGATCCGGATCTGTTTTTAAAGGCTCTGGAGGAAATTGATGACCAAATCGGCTTATATCCCGAATGGATGGGCGCTGACCATGGGGAACCGTGCGTTCTGGAAGAAAAATTGACGCAATGCGTTTTGAAGTGGCTGTGGTTATCGTCGCAGCACGAAAGAGATCCCGGCCAAACCTTTGCGGAAAAGACTTTTGATCTTGAAAACGCCTTTGAAATGGTCGCATTGGATGAAAATGAATTTACTGGTTTTTTTATCCGGCTCCCTGATGGTGTCTGCCGGGAGATTTATGAGTTTCTAAAAGAGGGCGATCATGATCTGGATTTGAACAACACCTATTCGGCCTGGCACCACATCAACCACAATTATGAAGAACGGTTTGATGCAGGCAAATACCTTGAATCCTGCCGAAAACACCTCGTCAAAAACTGGCGATACGGCCGACCACTTGTTGATGAGGCCTTGAAACAAAACGATTTTCAAAAGGCTGAATCTTTCCTTGTCAAAACATTCTCAAGTTATTTGGAAGGGCATGGGGGAAAAAGGTGGTGCCCGGAGACTTCTTTGCTCCTTATAGAGAAAAGGTCCTTTGTTAATAAGGGTGATGAAGAGATTGCTTCATTATTAACAAGTTGGGCTGATGTTGCGAAGCGGCTGAACCATCCGGGCCGCAGCGCCGCCGCCCTATTACAGGCCGTGGCATTTCATACGCCGGAAAATTGGAATACGGTGTAGATTCTTAGATTAAACATAATAGAAGAGGTAAGATTTTTTTAGAATAGATTGACAAGCAGGCAGAGATTATCGGAATAAATGGGTCTCAAATTGAGGCCCATTTTATT
>JAFDAP010000049.1 GCA_019313765.1 Deltaproteobacteria bacterium
CATGTTGATCGATTTCCTGGCCAGCAGCGTAACTGCACGAGAGGAAGCGGCAAGGGCCTGGGCCACTGATTCGTCAATGGGTTTGGGGTAGTGGGCCATGCCGCACAGAAACACACCGTCAGTGGCAAACTCCGAAGGCGCTAACTTTGGGTGGGCCTCAACAAAGAACCCGTCTTCATTCATGGGGACCTTGAAAAACTGTGCAAGCTTTTCATCCTTGTACGGAACAATCCCGGTGGCAAGGGAAAGAAGATCGGTCTTTAGTAGAATAGGACGTCCCAGGATATGGTCAATGACCTCTATTTCCAGTCCATCCTGCCCCGACTTTACATCAGGCTTTGCGTCTAATGAATACCTGATGAAAATGACACCTGCTGCCCGGGCCTGTCTGTACAGGTATTCCCGTTCTCCGTATGTGCGGATATCCCGGTAAAGAATATACACATTCATGTCCGGGTTCAGCTCTTTCAAATGAAGGGCGCTTTCAATGGAGTGGGAACAGCAGACCCTGGAGCAGTATGGCCTTTCCGGCTCTCTTGAACCCACGCACTGTATAAATACTGCACTGCCTATCTCTTTAAGGGATGGATCATCCTCCATAAACTTCCTGTCCAGCTCCAGATGAGTAACCACCCTGGGGTCTTTCCCATACAGGTATTCTTCCGGACTGGATTCGCTGGCCCCTGTTGCGATCACAGCGATCCCGTGCTCTACCTCTTGCTCCTTCCCGTCAGAACTCAGCATGGTCCTGAAATTGCCCACAAATCCCTCAACCTCGCTCAGCTCCGTTTTAAGATGAACTTCAATGTTATTATCCGACTCCACCGATCGAATCAATTTGCCAAGCTCATCCTGAATATCCTCGCCTTTCCACGTCCTGAACAGGTTAAGGGCCTGGCCCCCTAAAGATGATGATCGCTCCACCAGGCACACTTCATATCCCTGTGCAGAAAGGCTCCTCGCAGCCGCCATACCGGAAATACCTCCCCCCAGAACAAGGGCCTTCTGGTTCACGTCCAGTTGACTCTCCTCAAGCGGCTCCATCAACGCCACCTTGGCCACCGCCATCCGAACAAGATCCTTTGCCTTCTCCGTCGCCATCTCCGGATTATCCTTGTGTACCCACGAGTCCTGGTTCCGGATGTTCGTCATCTCAAAAAGATACTTGTTCAAACCCGCACTTATCAGGGTCTCCTGAAACAGGGGTTCATGGGTCATTGGCGTGCAGGCGGCCACCACAACCCGGTTCAGGTTGTTCTCTTTGATCACCTGGGAAATGTTGTCCTGGGTATCCTGGGAGCAGGAATAGAGATTGTCCGTCACATAAACCACATAAGGGAGTGACGCGGCATAATCTCTCACCCCGGGGACATCAACCACGCTGCCGATGTTGATGCCGCACTGGCACACGAACACACCAATACGGGGCCGCTCTCCTATAATGTTCAGCTCTTCCGGAACTTCCTTCTCCTTAGTCAGCGTATTCCTTGACTCGCTCAAAAGTGCCCCGGCCTCAGCAGCAGCGGAACTGGCCTCAATCACCGACTGGGGAATATCCTTGGGGCCCGCAAAGGCGCCGCACACATAAACCCCCTTCCTGGACGTAGCTACCGGGCTGAAGGATCCTGACCGGCAGAACTCGCCCTCTGTAAGATCTATGTCCAGCTTCCCTGCAAGCTCAACAACGTCCCGGGGTGTCTCAAGACCCACCGAGAGAACAACCATGTCAAAGGACTCTTCAACGGGTCCCCCCTTCTCATCCGCGTATTTGAGTATCACATCATGGCTGTCCTCCACGGGATCGACGGTATGCACCCTGGAACGGATAAACCTGACCCCATGTTTTTCCCTGGCGGCATCATAGTAGCGCTCAAAGTCCTTTCCATGGGTACGCATGTCCATGAAGAAAACTGCGCAGTCCAGGTCGCTTCCCGAGTGTTCCTTGGCTATGACCGCCTCCTTTATTGCATACATGCAGCAGACCGAGGAACAGAATCCATGGTCGCAACGGTTTATGTCCCTGGAGCCCACGCACTGAAGCCAGGCAATCTTCTTCGGTTCTTTATTGTCGGAAGGCCGGACCAGATGCCCCATTGTGGGACCGGAGGCGGAGAGTATCCTCTCAAACTCCATGGACGTAATTATGCCGGGTTGTTTTGCGTAATTGTAGGTATCAAATTGGGAAGGATCAAATGCCTGAAAGCCCGGGGCCATGATTATGGATCCCACTTCCAGTTTTAAAGTTTCACGTTGCTGCGTATGTGTCTCCAGGGTAACTGCCTCTGCCCCGCAGGCCTCGACGCACTGGTAACACTCGCAACAGTACCCGCAATTAAGGCAGCGACCGGCTTCTTCCTTGCCTGTTTCTTCACCATACCCCTGTTCCACTTCGTTAAAGTTGCCTGCCCTGTCATCCACGGGAAGTTCAGGCATTTTGGCCCTGGCCTTTAGTTCTTCATCTTCGGGGATCGGCCTGTAGACCGGATCTTCTTTGGAAATGGGCTCCCGCCCTTCTGCCATGTCCCGACCGTCCAGGTACCTTAAAATCGACTCAGCAGCCTCACGGCCTGCAGCAATGGCGCCGATTGCCACCCAAGGCCCGGTCTGGAGGTCCCCGCCGGCGAACACCCCGTCCCGGCCGGTGGCATAGGTCACAGGATCGACCTCAGTGGTGCCCCAGCGGGAAAAATCGAGACCTTCCACATCCTCCACGGCGGAAAGGTCCGGACTCTGGCCGATGGCCGGGATGAGCTGATCGATTTCAACATCATATTCACTCCCGGGAATGGGAACAGGTCTCCTTCTACCGGATGAATCAGGTTCACCCAGTTCCATGCGGATGCACCGGACTCCCACCACATTCCCATCCTGAACAATCACCTCCTGGGGCGCGGACAGGTAAGTAATCTTGACTCCTTCGGCCTCTGCAGCCTGGATCTCCTCTTCCCAGGCGGGCATTTCCGTTCGGGTACGGCGGTAAATGATGCTGACTTCCCCGGCACCCAGCCGGACAGCCGAGCGGGACACATCAATGGCCACATTTCCGCCTCCTATAATGGCCACCTTTTTGCCCACTTCTGTCTTGCCGGTCAGGTTCATCTCTCTCAGGAAATCAACCCCCTGTCGAACTCCATTGGCCTTCTCTCCGGGGACACCCAGCTCAATCCCCTTGTGGGCACCGAGTGCTAAGTAGACAGCCTTATAACCATTGTTTAGAAGATCATCAACGGTCAGATCCGGACCGAGCGGCGTATTGGTTTTGATCTCCACTCCAAGATTGGTGATCAGTTCGATTTCTTGATCCAGGACCTCGGGCGGAAGACGATGATCGGGAATACCCACACGGAGCATACCGCCCGCCACTGGCAGGGCCTCAAAGATGGTGGACATGACCCCTTTTCGCGCTAAATGATAGGCTGATGAGAGCCCTGCAGGTCCGGAACCGATGATGGCCACCTTCTCATCTCTCGCAGGCTGACATTCTATCTTGATATCTCTGGGATCAAATTGATCTGCGGCTAATCGCTTGAGATTGCGGATGGCCACCGGATCATCAACCTCGCATCGCCTGCAGGCATCTTCACAACCGTGCGGGCAGATACGACCCAGTACGCCGGGCAGGGGCAGGTCCTCCATAATTATTTTCAGGGCTTCTTCATATTTGCCCTGTTTTACCATCTGCACATACCCTTGAATATTCAGGCCCGCGGGGCAGGCCAGAAGGCAGGGAGCTTTATCTTCTTTCTGGATGGCAAAGGCGCCGGGAATGGCCTGTGCATATTTCTTGTAAGCGGCTTTTCTGTCTATCAGGCCCTGATCATACTCACTGGGAAGTGAGACAGGGCATGCCTCGGCGCAATCACCGCAGGCGGTACATTTGGCTTCATCGATATAGCGGGGGGTCTTACTGATAGTGACTTTGAAATTTCCTTCACTGCCATCAACCTTCTCCACCTCGGCACAGGTTATCAGGTTGATGTTTAGATGCCGGCCGACCTCGACCAGTTTGGGCGAGATAATTCACATGGCACAGTCATTGGTGGGAAAGGTCTTATCCAACTCACTCATCACTCCGCCGATAGCGGGTGATTTTTCCACAAGATGCACAAGATAACCGGAGTCAGCGAGATCTAAAGCAGACTGCATCCCGGCGATTCCGCCTCCAATTACCATAACAGATCCGACAGTTTTTTTCGGCATGTGCTACTCCTTAACTCAGAAAGTGGAAAACCGGCGTTTTGAAGCCAAAAAATTTTGGCCCTAACTTTACCGTACTTAGTTAAAATGTCAACTAAAAATTACTGACTAAAAAAACCAATCTTGACAAGCGTGTTGCAAAACTCTACATTGTTTAAATGCGCGTAGTTTTTTACAACATTAGGGGCCTTTATGTTTGATGTCAATGAAAATACCGAACTTAGCTCCACTTTGCCCCGCAATTGGAACAACGGTAACATGATCGAATTAGCGATTTTGAACGACCCCACGGCGTTCTTGAATGTTAGTACACGTATGAGGAGAACCATTCATGCCTAAAACCAAAGAGGAACCCGGGATAATTAACATAGGTATTGTGGGTGGCGGAGTCTTCTGCAGGGAAGTCCTGGAAAAAACCACCTTTGATTACAGAAAAAATAATGTCAATGCCCGTATCCTGACGGTAGCCGATCCCGATCCGGAAAGCCCGGGGATTCGAGCTGCAACGGATCTCGGCCTGAAAACCGTAAATGATTACCATGCGCTTTACGATCCTGAATACGGGATCGACTTGATTATCCATCTCACTCCCGCGCAGGATATTTTCGAAGATATTCTCAAGACCAAGCCCCACCATATTCGCTTGCTTTCTTATCCTGCATTCAATCTCTTCTGGAAGGCCATACATGTGGGAGAGGAGAAACTGCGGGCAAGAACCGAGGAAATGGAGACTATCCTTAACGGAATCCAGGAGTTCATCCTGGTCATCACGCCGGACAGGGAAATTGTTGAGGTCAATGATGCGTTTCTGAAGCAGATGGGCTACACCCGCGAGGAGGTCATCGGCCGGAAATGTCACGAGGTATTCCAGAAAGTCAACCAGCCATGCAATGACGGGGGGACCTTCTGCCCGCTTAACAAGGTGATCACCAACAGGAGGCCCAGTCAACAGATCAGGACAAGAATGGACCACAATGGAGAAAGCCGTTATATGGAGGTTTCCATCTATCCGATCTGGGAGAGGGATGGCAAAATATCGAAGTTTATCGAAGTCAGCCGTGACATTACGGACCGCAAGAGGGAGGAGGAGGAAATCACTCGCCGTCTGGAACAGATGGTGGAAGATCGAACCCGGCAATTGGAAGAGACCCACGCCAAACTCCTTCACCAGGACAAAATGGCCTCCTTAGGCAAGCTGTCCGCCTCGGTTGTTCACGAAATCAATAATCCCATTGCGGGAATATTAAATCTGATCATGCTGATTAAACGTATCATTGATGAGGGACCTGTCAGACAGAATGATCTCGATAAATTCAGCCGGTACCTGAACCTCATGGACGCGGAAACCCGTCGGATCAGCCGAATAGTATCCAACCTCCTGGCCTTCTCGCACCAGTCTAAAATGGAGCTGAAATATGTGGATCTCAACCGGCTTATTGAAAAAACCCTGTTCCTGAACTCGAATCTACTAAAGATCAGCAGTGTTAAAGTGGAAAAGAGACTTGATCCCGACCTTCCCGAGTTCATGGGCTCGGAAGACCAGCTCCAGCAGGTTTTTATGAACATGATTTCCAACGCTGCCGAGACCATAGAGGCGACCGGGGAAGGCACACTGACAATAGAAACCGAGCATTTCTACGACGAAGGCAAGGTCATAATCAAGTTCAAGGATACGGGTTTAGGTATTCCCCGTGAGAACCTGTCCAAACTCTTCGAACCCTTTTTCACCACCAAAAAAAAAGGTAAAGGGGTGGGCTTAGGGCTCTCGGTGGCATACGGTATCATAGAGGACCATGGAGGCTCCATCCGGGTGGAATCAAAGGTGTTGAAAGGCACCATCTTTGAGGTCGAGCTTCCCCTGAAGCAATCATCAGGCATGCTTGACCGGCAGGGAGGATCCCATGGCTAATACTAAGATACTGATTATTGATGATGAGCTGATCATGCGGGAATCATTGGCCGGATGGCTGGAACGGGATGGCCACTACATAGAGACGGCCGCCAGCGGCGAGGAGGCCCTTGAAAGACTAAAAGACACCCGTTTTGACATCCTGCTGGTAGATATCAAGATGGACGGCATGAGCGGTCTGGACGTCCTGAAACAGGTTAAGGCCACAGATCCGGATACGGCAGTGGTGATGATTACTGCCTATGGATCGATCTCCACGGCAATTGAGGCAATGAAGAATGGCGCCTATGAATATCTTCTAAAGCCGTTTGATCCCGATGAACTGGGTGTTCTTATTGAAAAAATCATCCATTACCAGGAACAGGATCGAGAAAACCTCTTTTTAAAAGAACAGTACAAGGACAGGACCCGATTTGAAAGCATGATCGGTCAATCTGCGGCCATGCAGAAGGTCTTTGATATTATCCAGGACGTTGCTCCAACAGACTCCACGGTCCTCATAACCGGCGAGACGGGCACGGGCAAGGGATTGGCTGCCAAGGCCATCCATACTAACTGCCCACGCTGTGACGGGCCGTTTGTTGTCGTCAATTGCGGCGCCTTTCCTGAGCACCTTTTGGAAAGCGAGCTGTTCGGGCATCAGAAAGGGGCATTCACGGACGCCAAGATCACCAAGAAAGGCCGGCTCGAACTGGCCCACGGCGGCACACTTTTCTTAGATGAAATCGGTGAAATAAGCATGAGAATGCAGATCGATCTTTTGCGGATACTGGAAGATCGCATCTTTTACCGGGTAGGAGGCACGCAGCCCATAGAGGTGGATTTCAGGGTCATTGCCGCCACAAACAGGAATCTTAACGAGGCTATAAAACAGGGCGCTTTCAGGGAAGATCTGTTTTATCGTCTGAATGTGATTTCTTTTCCCATGCCCCCCCTTCGTGACCGCAAAGAAGACATTCCGCTCCTGGCGGAACATTTCCTTCGCCGTTATTCCCAGGAAATCAATAAACCGGTAGACCAGATCAGCCGTGAGGCCGTGGACGAAATGATGCTTTACGAGTGGCCCGGAAATGTGAGGGAACTGGAAAATGCCATTGAAAGGGCTGTTGTGGTTGGAAAGGAACGGAGGATCATGGCGAAGGATCTGCCCATCTTCCGTCCGGAACATATCCGTCCCACCTCGGTTAATTCCCTGAACGAAGTGGAAAGGGCGCATATCGGCCATATACTGGGGGAAAACCTGTGGAATATTTCGAGGAGTGCGGAGGTCTTAGGCATTGACCGGTCCACGCTATACAGCAAAATCAAACGCTACAAGATTGAAAAGCCAGCTTGAATGCCCCCAAAAAACATATCATCGTCATTTCCCCCATAGGGGATCTGGATGCTGAGGTTCTCGGCCGGATTGAGAAGGAAGTCAACCGGATTTTTGGCTATGAAACCGAGATACATCCTCTCCTTAAGAATGTGGAATTTGCCCTGGACCTTAATCGAGACCAGTATCATTCCACCCCTATCCTTCAGAAACTGGCCGGCATTGCCCCGCCTCAGGCCCTAAAGGTGCTCGCCATTGCAAACGTGGACCTGTTTATTCCCATCCTCACCCACGTATATGGTGAGGCTCAATTAGGGGGACAGGCATGCATCGTGTCAACCCACCGGTTGAAAGAGGGCCTTTCCCCGGCAGGTAATCCCGAGGGCTTCCGTTACCGCCTTGTGAAAGAGGCCGTTCACGAACTGGGACATACCTTCAAGCTTCGTCACTGTAAGGATCCGGCATGCCTCATGCATTACTGCCGCACCGTGAGAGACGTGGACCGGAAATCGAGTGAGTTCTGCCGTTATTGCATGGTCATGCTGGGGGATGAAATAAATAGGCCGGCGGAAACATGATCCGCCGGCCGGGAGAGAAAAAAATATAGCAGTGTTTCAAGAAAGGGATTTTCTTATTAATCAGGTTTTGAGAAAGAGCCTGGTCAACCTTTCCCACCCGAGCCCGGGCATGTTGCCATAGATGTCATTTCCCAGGTCCCCACCATCTGTTGAAAGGGGCCCTGCGACCTCTTCAATGAGCTGGTAAAGACTGTCCACCTGCTCTTCCATGAAATCCTCAGTTTCGTTGTTAATCATCAGGTTTTTGAGGTCACGGCGAAGGTCGGTGGAATGGACATTCATGACCCAGCCTTCCGAATAGGCATCTTCGCTGGCCAGTGTGCCTTTTTCCCTCAGCTTAGGGTTGATGGCTGTGACGACCCCGCTCACAGGTGAAAGGACTCCTGCCTGCCGTTCGCCCCGGGACACTGTAATATCCGCGCGATCCCGCGCTACTTCCTTGCCCAATAGAGGCGACTCGATTCGATCAAAAGGCCCCAGCAGGCGCAAGGCGAACTCATCTATCCCTACCCTGACCGTGGAGCCCTCCTCCACCTTCATCCATGTGTGCCCGTGGTGGAAATAATAACCCTGGGGCATCTTAAAGCCTTTAATTTCAAGGGCATCTACCGGTTTAACAACTGCGTGAACAGCGAACTGGTCATGGAAGTACTGGTCAAACTCGCAATTTCCACAGTGATAGTCATAGTTGCAAGCCCTGAATTCAATACGTCCCTTCATGCAGTGCAAGCATGGCCGTTCCCAGGGAGGGCGCTCTCTTAGCTTGTCCTTCCAGGAGATGATCTTGCCCCGTTTTCCCGGAAATGCCTTCCCTTCTCGCATGAGTCT
>JAFDAP010000598.1 GCA_019313765.1 Deltaproteobacteria bacterium
CCCCGCCATTTGAAGTGAATTCAAATGGTTCCACCCTCTCCGAGGCGTAGGCTCTACCCTCCGGCCTGGAAGCCCTACGGGCTGGAAGCGGAGCCGGAGGCCCACCCTCCCGCTATGCGGGATTGATGGACTTTTTACGAGTCCATCATATTCTAATATCAAACGATTACCCTAGTTCGATCCCAGTGCACACTAATTACAAAAAGAGGGGGCCGTTGCGCAAAAGCGACTCGGACATAGGAACTACTGCCACTGAACCGGTTTTTGTCAAAACCCACGGCCCCCTCCATGAATTAACTTCAGGTTTTCATCTCATTCTACAGTGATTTTGTCGGCATTCAGTTCGAATGTCTTTTGGCCGATCCCCTTTACCTTCGTGATATCTTCGGGCTTTTCAAATGGGCCATTTTTTTCCCTATAGGCCACAATCCGTTCCGCATACTTTTGACCTATCTTTTTGAGCTTCATAAGGTCCGTTACTGAAGCCTTGTTTATGTTGACCTTCTCCGCCTGCTCTGCCAATGCCATCTTCTCACTTGCCTCATCTTCATACCTCCATGTTTTGGGTTTTGGGTTTAAATTCGGCGTCCTAATGACTTGTGTTGAAAACGGGCCCGTTTCAACTCACGTTTACTTACATTCAATTTCTATGCCAAAATCTATTTTTTTCCCTGCCGAATGTAACTTTGGCAAACACCTTCCCTGTAGCGTGTTCCTAACACCCTTATTTTACAGTCGTTTCCGGCCATCAACACGAAGTTGGCTTCTAATTGATATTCTGAGGATCAATTCAAGGGAGAGAGTTTTGATGGAAAGAGAAAATAGCTGAGGTGCACAAGAAAATGTGCACGTGCACATTTCTTTGTGCATTTGTAGATGCCCTTTCCCATATCCTGGTTACAGGGCAAATCAAGAACATTCTCGCCATACCCTTTGATAGTGATTTTAAATCTTTGGGCCTAATAACAATATCCTGATGAAATGAGAACTCGTTTTCTCGCATCCTCTTAGGGTTTGCGCAAAAATAACTTAGCAGAATTGGCGCCCGGTTTTGGGTCATATTTGGCGGCTCCGATTGAGCAAAACCAGAGGGATAGTACTACTATCGCGAGGATTTTGCGATTGAGGGGCGGCCAAAGATGGCCTGAAGATGGGATGCAAAAATGTAAAGTTATTTTTGCGTAAGCCCTTATATAACGTTGACTGGTTATCAGACAGCCAAAGCTTCTCGACGCTTTTTTAGGCCGGTGCTTCAAAATGGTTTGACCAGACTCGGATTTAAGGCTATATTAAAGTTTTCAAAGCCGG
The DNA here is from genome assembly GCA_019313765.1 of Deltaproteobacteria bacterium. GTDB lineage: Bacteria > Desulfobacterota > DSM-4660 > Desulfatiglandales > Desulfatiglandaceae > JAIOSR01. Next base: position 1,309 of record JAFDAP010000598.1, read on the forward strand.
AAAACAATAGGAAACGCAGATGATTATGCCAATAAATGATAAAAAAACTTTTCCTATATTACCATTGGGTGTTCACGCAAAACGCACCAAGGAAATTGTTTACTCGATCCGCAGGCTGATGCAGGCCGGAGAGCTTTATACCAAGGAATTAAATAAAATATACAACGTGAGTTCGGCACAGCTTAACTGCCTTCTCTCCCTTTACGAAAGCGGCCCTCTTTCTCCTTCCCAGGTTGCCAAACAGATATTGGTCAATTCCAGTACGGTAACCGGAATTATAGACCGGTTAGAGCAGAAAGGCCTTGTAAGAAGATTGAGAATTTCACAGGATCGCCGGGTAATTACCATCGAGTTGACAAAAAACGGGAAGGTTCTTGCCGAAAACGCACCTCCTCCGGTTCAGCAGAAGATTATTGATGGCCTTAATAAATTATCAGAAGACCAAATAGATCAGACTGCGGCCATTCTTCACAACCTTACGGACATGCTTGATGTCCAGGATTTGGAAGTAACATAGGCTACAGCAGGGTCCGGTATTTCTCCTACGTCCTTGTCCCAACCAATTATCCTTCCCTAACCAGTATGAAATTATTAATGAATTAGAGCTTCATGCAAATAATTCATAAATGCCCTTGACTATTATTTCTTTCTGGGCTAATACTTTCAACTCAAACAATCTGATTTGATATTATTTTATTTCGCATAAATAACGTCTCGGAATTTCTACAACTTATTGGAATTATAGATATTGACTAAGGCTTGGTAATCTTGCCTCGGACATGGAATAATGGAATATTGGTTTTAATAAGGAAGTTTCCCATTTTTGAACATTTTTTACTTCAATGTCAAAAGGAATTTTCCAAATAACCCAGTGTACCACATTTTTTACTTCAATGTCAAAAGGAATTTTCCAAATAACCCAGTGTACCGTTGTCTCTCCGAGGCGTAGGATCGTGCATCTACGAGCCGGAGGCCCAAGCCCATTCTTCCATCATTCCACTCTTCCATTATTCCAATCCACCCTCCGCAGTAGCACTGCTACGGAGGACGGGTTGTGAGCGTAGCGGGGCTAAGTTCTTATGAAGGAGTGTCCAAAAATTTGTGTTTTGAGTTGCTTTAAAAGGAGAGATATTTGAAAGAAGAAAGGGTTGAAATATCAAAATCTT
>JAFDAP010000050.1 GCA_019313765.1 Deltaproteobacteria bacterium
TGGCAAGACAAATCAATGCGCCGGTAGAGCTAAAAGACATCCTTTTTTATAAACCGGAGAAAGGGGACCTTGAAGCTTACATGGAAAAGGCGTTGAAAAACCGCCCTGAGATAAAACTAATCGACATAAACATACTCCGGACAGACCAGCAAATCAGGCTTGCCAAAAGCAAGAATTACCCCGAGGTTGCCCTGACATACGATTATATTAAGGAAGGGGATCACCCTGATGTTTCGGGGAGCCCTTTTCACGATGCCAACAGTTGGGAAGTCATGGCAGGTTTTACCTGGACCTTCTGGGAATGGGGAAAGACCCATTATGAGGTAAGAGAAAAACTTAGTCTCAAGAAAGAATTGATACAGACGAAAAAGGCATTGGAGGACGGCATAAGGCTTGAAATAAAGGATGCGATGCTGGCCCTGGAAGAAGCAGAGAAAAACATACCTACTACGCGCAAGGCAGTTGAACAGGCAGAAGAGAATCTAAGGGTAAGCGAAGAGCGATACAAGGCCCAGGTGACCACCTCCACCGAAGTGCTCGATGCCCAGACCCTCCTGACCGAGGGCAGAATGAATTATTACAGGGCGCTTTATGATCACAATTTAGCCAAGTCCAGATTGCAGAGGGCCATTGGTGCGTATTGACATATAAATCTGTTTCGGATTGTGAGTGTTGGATTACGATTATTTATTTTTCAACCCGCAACGCGTAACCCGTAACGCACGACCTTAAATCCTTACATTGAAAGCCTGGTCCTCCCTCCGGGCCGTAGGTTGGGCCAGATCAGAGCTATATGGCTCTGGCGTGGAGCTTTAGTGTCCAAAAATATAAATTGCAAGCACCAAATTACAAAAAAATCTCAAATTCCAATATTCAATGACCAAAACCTTCCAGGACAAGACATTGTTTGGATTTTTGAATTTTGGTCATTGGAATTTGTTTGATATTTGGAATTTGATATTTGGAATTTCAATGAGTCAATGAAATTACTACAAAGCGAATCCCCTCTGGGATACCCAAAGCCAGGTCCTCCCTCCGGGCCGGAGGCTGGGCTAAGATTTTTACTATGATCCAGTTATTTCATGTGTTTAAAAATTTTGGTTCTAATGTCGCTCTGCGTGATGTGGACCTGAGGATTCGCGAAGGGGAATTCGTTTTTGTAACGGGACCCAGCGGAGCAGGAAAGACAACTCTTCTCAGGTTGATGTTCGGGGCTGAAAGGCCTGCCAGCGGTCACATATTGATTAATGGAATTAACCTGAATCGAATCAGCCGTACAAAACTTGACCTGCTGCGCCGAAAAATAGGTTTTGTTTTCCAGGATTTTAAGTTGTTGCCAAGAAAAACGGTCTTTGAGAACGTGGCCCTTGCCCTGGAGGTCACAGGTGAACGCCGTTCATTTATCAGGAAAAAGACCCACCAGGCCCTGAGACTGGTCGGTTTAGCGGAAAAACAGACGGCCTATCCGCTTCAAATATCAGGAGGAGAACAACAGAGGGTGGCTATTGCCAGGGCTATTGTTAAGGACCCTTTGGTTCTTCTTGCTGATGAACCCACAGGCAACTTGGATCCGGACCTTACAAAAGACATCATGGTCCTTTTCAGGAGCGTTTACATGAAGGGAACTACCGTGGTTGTTGCCACACACAGCCGGGATCTGCTGGAAGATACGGAACAGAGGACGATCCTTTTGAATCGTGGAAGGATTACAGGATAAAAATGAGATTCAGATCGTGGCCGTATTTTTTTAGGCAGGCATTTACTAATATCCTGAACAACAGGGTTTTTCATGCCATTGGCCTGAGCACTATGGTGGTATCACTGCTGATCTTCGGCACATTCTTGATTCTGTTTGTAAACCTTAATGCCTGGCTGGAGAGATGGGGACACTCTCTTACCATGTCCGTTTATTTAGCAGATGGAGTCAGTGAGACCAAAAATGATGAGATAGCCTCCCTTATCAGAAAATTGGAAGGCGCTGAAATCAGGCGCTTTATTTCCAAAGAGGGGGCATTGAGGGATTTGAAAAAGGCATTGGGTTCACATGCAGGGCTTCTTGAGGGAATATCGGTGAACCCGCTCCCGGCTTCTTTTGAGGTGGTTTTCAAGGATGGGGATGGTCAGGAAACAGATCCCCTTAAAATCAAAAATGAGCTTGAGAGCATTGAGGGTGTGGATGAGGTACAGTACAGTGAAGAGTGGCTGAAAAGATTCAAGGGTCTCATGAACATGGTCAGGCTCATTGGTTTTATTATCGGGGGTCTTCTTTGTCTGGGTATCCTTTTTATTGTCACGAACACGATTAAACTGACCATTTATTCGCGAAGAGAGGAAATTGAAATTCTGAAATTAGTCGGAGCCACAGATTGGTTTGTAAAGGTGCCATTTTTGCTGGAAGGAGTGATTCAGGGTTTATTGAGCGGAATCGTGGCCCTTTTGGCCCTGTTTTCGGGATATCTACTTCTCTCAGCAAAAAAGATACATTTTTTGGGACTTGTCGTACTGGATTTTGTGTTCATACCAAATGAATATGTTATTTCCATCCTCTTGATAAGTGTGGCCCTTGGTTTGGTAGGGAGCTTTATCGCCGTGGGCCGCTTTTTTGATGTATAATTGAACGTCTCGGAAATTCTACAATTTACTGAAAACAAAGCGATTTATTGATGCTCTGTGTTTCTGCATCACACATGGAATAATGGAAGGGTGGAATAATGGAATGTTGGTCTTCAAAGGAATTGTATTATTCATAAATATTATGCCTTCATTGTCAGGATCATTGTCAAGATGGATTTTATCAATAACCCACTTTTCCATTTTTCCAAAGCCCACTATTCCATCATTCCAGTATTCCAACATTCCAATTGGGGCGAAGCCCCTAAGTTCGTTTTCATTTTCAAAGACATTGATCATCCCCTTCTTTTTTTTATTCAGCGCCTTAGCGGGAATTCCAGAAGCCAATTCCAATCCGACTTCCGGGCTCAAGGAAAATCAAATCAGGAAGATTGAAACCAAGCTTTCGCGGGAAAAGCAGAAGCTCAAGACATTCAATTCCCGTGAAAGAAATATATTAGCCATATTGGCTGATCTTGAACAGGAGGTAGCCGAAAAAAGACACTCAGTAGAGAAACTCCGGAAAAAAATTCGTCTTGGTGAGAACGAAGTCAAAAAGCTGAAACGCAGGCAGTCATCTCTGGAGCGGTCAGCGAAGGCGGCTGAGACACAAATGGCCAAGAGACTGGTCTCTTTATATAAATATGCCAGGAAAGGGTATTTCAAAATCTTAGCCAATGCCAAGGATCTGAATGAATTTTGGCAAAGAGCGAAATACCTCGGGGCGTTCCTTGAACAGGACCGAAAAGTGTTAGTGAGATTATCGGAAGAAGAGCGTGAATACAGGAAGCAAATCCGGTTGATAAAGGAACAACTCGTTAAGAAAGAAGAAACCAAAAATAAGGAGGAAATGCGCTTAGCGTCCTTGAGAGAAGGCCTTGAAAAAAAGGTCATTCATCTCATGAAAATCCACAAAGAGAAGGAGTTTTATGAAACAGCAGTAAAGGAACTTGCGGTTGCCGCTCAAAACCTGAAGCAAACCCTGCTGAAAATAGAAAAAAAAGAAATTTATAAAGAAAAACGAACCTTCCGTTTCGCGAATTCCAGGGGACAATTGCCATTTCCAGTTGAAGGGAAAATTATCAAGGGTTATAAAGGGTCACGGTCCAAGAGGCTGAAGCCCCAAAAAGGTGTCTTTATTGAGGGGTCTTCTAATGCCGAGGTAAAGGCCGTATTCCACGGGAGAGTCGATTTTTCAGGAAGACTTAAGGGTTATGGAGAGGTCATCATTATTAATCACGGTTCACGGTTTTTTACCATATCAGCAAACCTTTCCCAAAGAAAAAAGAAAGAAGGGGATGTGCTGAAAGAGGGTGAATCCATCGGCCTCGTGGGAAGAAACGGGTCTTCAGAAAGAGGAAGGCTCTACTTTGAAATCAGAAGAGCAGGGAAGAATCTGGACCCTTTGAAGTGGCTGAAGGTACATTAGGAGGCTGTCCGAGAATCCCGCAGGGCGGGACTGCGATCGGCTGCAAATTCTGATGGCTGCGTTGTCAAGGTCAAAACGCCCTCAACGTAGGCTACTGCTACGCCTACGGCCGTTTTGGCCTTGTCGCCTTGCCCTCAAAACTTTCGCTTGATCTTGCTACGAAGCCATTCTCGGACAGCCTCCTAGTTTTTTTAGTTGTTTTTACCGAACAAATAAACTAAAGGTTTTATTAGCTTTGAACGTTGATAAACTTGTAAAAAGTCTATCCCTCTTGTCATTTCGAGCTCCCGCCCTCGGGGCGGGAATAAACTCCGCGAGAAATCTTTAATGTGTAACCAATTGAAAATATAAGATTTCTCCCCGCTGTCGAAATGACAGATTCATTAAATACGACTTTTTACGAGTTCATCAACGTTGGCATTCAGTGGTCGGTTATAACCAGTCGCTGAGGGTCAAGTTTTGATTATTCAAAGCCAAAAAATATCAGGAGCCGAAAAAATGTCAGTTTACAGGAAAAAACTCGTACTCAATATTATTCTGATATCCTTCTTTGTTGCAGGATCCATGTTTCTGAACGGGAATAGTGGAGAGGTGAAGGCGGACACCGATGAGGTTTATGAAAATATTGAGATTTTTACAGAGGTTTTGAGGCAGATAGAAAAGCATTATGTGGAACCGCAGGAACCAAAAGAATTGATTTACGGCGCCATAAGAGGAATGGTCCGCAGCCTTGATGCCCACTCTTCTTTTATGACAAAGGAAGAACACCGGGAATTGATGATGGAGACGAGGGGATCTTTTTCCGGCGTAGGTATCGAAATAACCATCAAGGACAACATCCTTACCGTTGTATCGCCTATTGAGGGCACACCGGCCTATGAGGCAGGGATAAAGGCAGGAGATAAAATCATTAAGATTGAAGACAAATCCACTCAGGATATGACAATGATGGATGCCGTCAAGAATATCAGGGGCCCCAAAGGCACAAAAGTTAAATTGACGATTATGCGAGAAGGGGAGGAGAAGCCCCTTGAGTTTTCTATCACTCGAGATGTCATCCCCTTGCGGAGCGTGAGGCATTACCTCCTGGTCCCCGAAATCGGTTATGTTCGAATCTCAAACTTCAGGAGCAACACAACAGATGACCTCGAATCAAGCCTTGATGAACTGGAAAAGGATGGCAAATTGAAGGGGTTGGTCTTAGATTTGAGAAATAATCCGGGCGGACTGCTTAATCAGGCCGTTGACGTATCGGATGTTTTTCTTGAATCCGGGGTGATCGTAAGCACAAAAGGCAGGAACAGTTCTCAAAATGTTGAAGCAATGGCCCATAAGAATGAGAAGCCGAGGGATTATCCGATCATTGTTTTGGTCAACAGCGGAAGTGCCAGCGCTGCGGAAATCGTCGCAGGGGCCTTGCAGGACAATAAAAAGGCCCTAATCTTAGGGACGAGAACATTTGGGAAAGGTTCGGTTCAGACCATCCTGCCCCTGTCCGATGGATCCGGCCTGCGCTTAACCACTGCAAGATATTATACACCCAGCGGCAAATCGATTCAGTTGAGCGGTATTACTCCCGATATTGAGTTGGCGTTCGTTCCCGTGAATAAAGACAAGGAAAAAGTCGCCCGTCGTTTCATGAGGGAGGAGGATCTTAAGCGCCATATGGACAAGGAAGAGGACGAAGGTAAGGAACAAAAGGAAAATGAGGCGGAAAACCAAAAGGACAAAAAGGTCAAGATGCTTCTTGAAAAGGACAACCAAGTCCGCCATGCATTGCAGTTGCTTAAGACCTGGGGCATTTTTTCCCAGATAAAGACCGGTTCATGAATGATAGAAAAAAAACGTCTATTTTTCCTGGCTTTATTGCCCGGGTTCTTAGCCTGCCTCATTTTTTTGGGCGTATATCTTTTTTCATCGGATAACACACTCAGGACACCCCCCCCTGTTTTTGAAGAAATCTACTCCTCAAGGAGCGATCTCCGCGAGAAAATCAGGAATATAGACTATGCTATCTATGAATCCCTGTACAGGAGTGGGGTCCGGGAAAGGAATATCTCCTTTCAAAATGTTGAGACGAGACATCAAAATGGTAATATCTGGAATTTTACGGAGATTTCCGTTAAATGCCCTGATAGCCAATGCACGCGCAATCTTCAGATAACCATTACGCATGATCTGACCGCACTCGGGCCGGAAATAAGCTATCGATATGAAAAAACGCCTGACAACGGAATCGTTTGTCATATCTCTGCACAGGATTTCTACACCCATAAGATTGTCCTGAGTTTTGATAGTCAGCGATTGCCTGTTAAAGATGTCCGGTCCAGGGTAGCCATTATTATTGACGACCTGGGATACGAGCCGGACATAGCCCTTTCTTTTATTCAATTGAATCTGCCGCTAAGTCTTTCGGTTCTCCCATGCGCGCCTTTTACTGACCTGATAGTCAGGGAAGCTACTGAAAAAGGGAGTGAGCTTATACTCCATTTGCCTATGGAGCCAAAGCATTACCCGTCTGTCAACCCTGGTTCGGGGGCCTTGTTTCTGTCCATGGAAGAACAAGAGATCCTGCGAATGCTGAATCAGGATTTGGAAGATATTCCAGGGGCCCGGGGTGTGAACAACCATATGGGATCGTCCTTTACGGAAAACCGGGAAAAGATGCTAATTGTCTTAAAAGAGTTGAAAAAGAGGAATCTATTTTATATTGACAGCAGAACGACCAGTGATACAGTTGGCTTCGAACTGGCAAGAGATATAGGTCTCCCTGCCGCCAAAAGGAGCGTTTTTTTGGATAACGATCTGGCGCCAAAGGCCATAAAGATACAACTGGAACGTCTTTTGAGCATGGCAAGACATTCCGGCTTTGCCATAGGGATCGGTCATCCCCACAAAGAGACGCTTAAAATATTAAGGGAGTATCAATCCGGAATAAAGGCTGAGTTTCATGTTGTGCATGTGTCGGAACTGGTAAGGTAAACCTTACCACAACCAGATCCACCCCGGCAAACGTCTCAGCGCTGACCCGTTAATTAGACGTCTCGGAAATTCTACAACTTATTGAAATTATAGATATTCACTGAGGCTTGGTAATCTTGCCTCACACATGGAATAATGGAATGGTGGAATAATGGAATGATATAAATTCGTCTTCTACCGAATGGATTAGGTCCGAATTTCTCATTTCTCTTATGCTTTGTCAACTTTATTTTCCCAATCGCACGACCTTGAGGCCTTTCGGCCCCGAGCTCAAGGCCGAGGGGCTCTCGACAGGTAACCCATTCCGTCAATTCCTCTCCGAGGCGTAGGATCGTGCATCTACGAGCCGGAGGCCCAAACCCCATTATTCCAGTTTTCCATCATTCCAACATTCCAATTGGGGCGAAGCCCCTAAGTTCATGTCTCGGAAATTGTACAACTTGCTGAGAATAAAGGGCTTTTGTCGAGATCTGAGTTTCTGCCTCGTACATGGCCTCAGTGAAATATAAACAAGTTTCACGGGGTAAAAATAATGGAAAGATGGAATAATGGTATGTTGGTTTTTAAAGGAATTTTACAATATCTTATCTTCCCGCTCCACACGCAACCATGTTTCAATTATCTTGAGTATAGGCCTGAAGATTTTCCGGTATCCAAGGACGCGGCAGAAAAAACCCTGGCCCTGCCCATCTATCCTGAATTGTCCACAGATCAAATGTGTTATGTCGTTGATATAATAGATAAATTTATTAAAGAGGAATAAACAGGTTTTTTTTAAAAAACATGAATAAACATCTTGACATCTTAAAATGACATAAGGTATAAGTGCGCTTTCCTTGATTTCAGAGATAGGTAAATAAATGGCTTGACATTTATATACGAATGCCTTAATCTGAAATTCTTAATTTGCTCTTTGAAAACTAAATAGTGACGCCGTTCTAAGCCCCTGAGAAAAAAAAAGGGTATTGAACCCTTACTTGATTTAAGTGGAGAGTTTGATCCTGGCTCAGAACGAACGCTGGCGGCGTGCCTAACACATGCAAGTCGAACGAGAAACTCCGAGCTTGCTCGGAGGAGTAAAGTGGCGCACGGGTGAGTAACGCGTGGGTAACCCGCCCTTGAATTTGGGATAACCTCGTGAAAACGGGACTAATACCGAATATTACCCTGAGAACCGTGGTTCTTGGGATGAAAGGTGACCTCTTCATGAAAGTTGCCGTTCAGGGAAGGGCCCGCGTACCATTAGCTTGTTGGTAGGGTAATGGCCTACCAAGGCGACGATGGTTAGCTGGTCTGAGAGGATGATCAGCCACACTGGAACTGAAACACGGTCCAGACTCCTACGGGAGGCAGCAGTGAGGAATCTTGCGCAATGGGGGAAACCCTGACGCAGCAACGCCGCGTGAGTGAAGAAGGCCTTCGGGTCGTAAAGCTCTGTCAAGTGGGAAAAAATGTCCCGGGCTAATAACCCGGGAAACTGATGGTACCACTGAAGGAAGCACCGGCTAACTCCGTGCCAGCAGCCGCGGTAATACGGAGGGTGCAAGCGTTGTTCGGAATTACTGGGCGTAAAGAGCGTGTAGGCGGTTTGGCAAGTCAGATGTGAAAGCCCCGGGCTTAACCCGGGAAGTGCATTTGAAACTGCTATACTTGAGTATGGGAGAGGAGAGTGGAATTCCCAGTGTAGAGGTGAAATTCGTAGATATTGGGAGGAACACCCGTGGCGAAGGCGACTCTCTGGACCAATACTGACGCTGAGACGC
>JAFDAP010000051.1 GCA_019313765.1 Deltaproteobacteria bacterium
TCGGTAATGCAGGTGGTATCGATTTTGAGTTCAATGGTAAAAAGATTCAGAATCTCGGTCGGACCGGACAGGTAGTTCGTCTGAGATTTCCGGAAGACATAAGCTCACAGTAAAAATCCTGGCCCAGAGGACCAGATTTTCAATGGAAAATAAATAGGGGGGATGAGACCTGGCTTCAATCCGAATTTTTTGATGAGTTACTCTAGACAGACCTCGAAAATTTTTGCTGATTTTGGGGTAATATTTTGGACAAAAGGGTGCGTTTCTAACTCAAGATTTGGGTTCAAGGTTCAGGGTTCACCGTTCAGGGGTTAAAACCTTTGAACCGTTGAACCCTGAACCTCATAACCCAGACCGACCTGATGTCCATTTTTTGAGCAAAGTCCTAAAAACTATGGGGATTGCAGTCACTAAATAAATAGTTTTTACGAGGTCTGTAAGAATATGAAAGGAGGCGTTCACAGGAATAAAGTGGAAAACGTTTTTGATACCTTCGAGGCAAGAAGTTTTATTGAACAGGCTACGGACAGGGACCTGGTGCGGGAGCTTTTGCAGGACCCAACGACCTGCTACATCGGTTTTGACCCGACCGCCAGTAGTTTTCATGTCGGCAGCCTCCTGCCTATTATGGCATTGGTCCATATGCAGCGGGCGGGACACAGGCCGATCGCCGTCATTGGCGGGGGCACAGGTCTTGTAGGGGATCCCAGCGGAAAAACGGAAATGCGTCCCATAATGAAGCGTGAAGAAATTGATAAGAATGCCGAGGCCCTTAAGAAACAGCTCTCCCGTTTTATAGATTTTGGCGATGAAAAAGCAATCATGGTCAATAATGCCGACTGGCTGACAAATCTCGGTTATATAGATTTCCTGAGAGACATTGGCAAGCACTTCAGCGTCAACAGAATGTTGGCCGCAGAAAGTTACCGGATAAGGTTGGAGACCGGGTTGAATTTTATAGAATTCAATTACATGCTCCTTCAGGCATACGACTTCTGGCACCTGTTCAAACATTACAACTGCCGTCTCCAAATGGGTGGAAACGATCAATGGGGCAACATACTTGCGGGCGCGGACCTCACAAGACGGCTTGGCGGTAAAACCGTTCACGGCCTGACCTTTCCCCTTTTGACCACGTCTGCGGGCATAAAGATGGGCAAGACCCACAAAGGTGCGGTCTGGCTTGACCCGGAACTGACATCACCTTATGGCTACTATCAGTACTGGATCAATCAGGACGACCTTGATATTGAGCGTTTTTTGGCCCTTTTCACGCTTCTCCCCTTAGATGAGATAAGGCGGCTGGGGGCCTTGAAAGGATCGGATATCAGAGAGGCAAAAGAAGTGTTGGCCTATGAGACGACCAAACTGTGCCACGGCCAAAAAGAGGCGGATCTGGCCCGTCAGGCCTCTAAGGGTTTGTTTGGGCCTGATAAATCCATGGCTTCTGAAGCTGCTCCTAATTATGCCATAAACACGGAAGTTCTCGAAAAGGGTATCCCTGCTTACATCCTCTTTGAAAAAGCGGGCATGTGCAAGACCCGGGGGGAGGCCCGCCGGCTCATTTCCCAAGGAGGGGGATACCTTAATGACCAAAGGCTCCAGGTTTTCGACCAGGTAATCGACTTAAAAGACATGAAAAACGACTCCCTGCTTTTAAGGGCAGGCAAGAAGAGATATATGAGAATTACCGTGGGTTGAAGGGTTGAACACGCCCAATCCCGAACTTAGGGACTGCGCCCCAATTGGAATGATGGAATGATGGAATAGTGGGCTTTGGAAGAATGGAGAAGTGGGTTATGATAAAATGCATCTTGACAATGATCTTGACAATGAAGACAGAATATTTATAAAAAATAATGCAATTCCTTTGAAAACCAACATTCCATTATTCCACCCTTCCATTATTCCATGTGTGATGCAGAAACCCAGAGCATCAATAAATCGCTTTGTTTTCAGTAAATTGTAGAATTTCCGAGACGTTGGATTTATTGTACGGCATATGAAAAGAAAATCAGTAAAAAAACAAAACACAAAACAGTCTGGTAAGCCGAATTCCGATCATCCCGTTTCCGGCCCGCTTGACCTTGCCCCTGTGGTTCAGACCGAGGAAAAGGCATTAGTCCCCTATGATCCTCTCCAGATGTACCTCCTTGAGATAAAAGGGCACAAACTGCTGACCAGAGAAGAGGAAAAGGAGCTGGCCATAAGGGTCAGGGAAAAAGAAGACGAAAAGGCCGCTTACACGCTCATTACATCCAATCTCAGGCTGGTTGTAAAAATTGCCATGGATTTCCATCGGTACTGGGCAAAAAATCTGTTAGACCTGATCCAGGAAGGGAATGTGGGCCTTTTGCAGGCCGTCAAAAAATTCGATCCTTATCGCGGCATAAAATTCTCTTATTACGCCTCATTCTGGATCAAGGCCTATATGCTGAAATTCATCATGGACAACTGGAAACTGGTCAAAATCGGAACCACCCAGAGCCAGCGCAAATTGTTCTTTAACCTGGCCAAAGAAAGAGACAAACTGATCGCCGAGGGTTTCGCCCCTGAACCTAAGCTTTTGGCTGAACGCCTTGATGTTAAGGAAGAGGAAGTTGTGGAAATGAGCCAGCGCCTTGGCGGGTGGGAAATCTCCCTGAGTTCTCCTGTGTCCGATGATTCGCGAGAGACATATGGCGCCTTCTTGCCCAAACAGGAAAGAAGTATTGACGAGAGGCTATCTGAGGCTCAGACACGGAAACTCCTCACGGAAAAGCTTCAAGAATTCAGAAAGACGCTTTCCGGAAAAGAGGCCGACATCTTTGACAATCGAATTATGGCGGAGGAACCCTTGACTCTCCGGGAACTTGGAGATAAATACCGCATCTCACGGGAAAGGGTCAGACAAATCCAGGAAAAAATAACAAAAAAGATCAAGAAATGGCTTGAGGAAAAAATCCCGGATTTTGAAGACCTATATTCAAACATTAATTAATAAAGGCCGCGACACAATGGAAACAAAACCCGCAACCCGCAATAAGTCGACAACGGTCCGGTACTTGAGGCCGGCTCATGTTCTTGTCCTGTTTATTCTTATGGGATTCTTCCCGGCATGCGCATGGCGTACATCCGAAATTGCACCGGTGGAGTCTCCCGCAATTCCTGCACAGCAAGAAATTTCCTCACAAGAACAGGCCATTCGGCAAGCCTATAAAAACTATACATCGGCCTCCATTGCCATATCTCAGGGCAATTATAAAAAGGCGCGGGAATATCTTTCCATTGCCATTGACAAAGACCCCGGATCTTTTTACCTGTCCCGGAAAATGGCCCTGCTTTTGAAAAAGCTGAAAGACTACCGCGCTGCTCTGGGGTATGCGCTCAAATGCCTGGATCTTGATCCTGAAGATTTAGATAGTCGTATGTTGTTAGCAGATCTTTACGGCCTTATGGGTAACGATGACCTGGCCATTGAACAATACGACAAAGCCCTCGACCTTGATCCGGAAAACCAGAGGATCAGGCTCCTGATTACCACCATTCTGATTAAGAAGGGCCAATTCCCTAAGGCGCTTATCCACTTAGACAGACTAATCGAGCAGAACCCCGATCTGGTCATTGCCCATTACTACAAAGGGAGAATTTACTTAGAGCTTAACCGTCACAACAAAGCAGAAGATGCCTTCCTCGAGGCACTGAGGCTCAATAAACGCCTGGAACCGGCCCTGTTCGACCTGGCAACGCTTTATCAAATGATGGAAAGATCCGTGGATGCGATCGAGACCTATGAAAAGCTGTTAGAATTCTACCCTCATAATGTGGGGGGCAGGGAAAGGCTCCTGAATCTCTATTTCAAGCTTGGCATGAAAAAAAAGGCTGAGCAACAAATAGAAAAAATCAAAGAGCTTTCCAAACCGGGAGAACCGGTCAGGCAGGCATTGGGGCTCTTATATCTAAAGCAGGGAAGGCTAAATGAATCCATTGAAGAATTAAGCCTGACCGTTTCCGCATTTCCGGACGATCATAAATCCAGATACTATCTGGCCTCTGCCTATGAAGAAAAAGGGGACAATGATAATGCGCTGAAACACTTCAGGCTGATCAAGCCGAAATCAAAATATTATATCAATGCCCAGTTGCACATTGCATTCATTCTTGAAACCCGGAAACAATACGACGAATCCATCGCCGTTCTTGAAAAGGCCCTTGCCCTGAAAAAAGGGCAAATTGAGCTTTATCTGATGTTGGGATCCCTTTATGAAACAAAAAAGGAATATGAAAAAGGCATAGAGGTTGTCAAGAAGGGCCTGGAGCAGGATGAGAAGAACATAGATCTTATTTTCCGCTTAGGCGTTATCTTAGACAAGAACGGTAAAAAGGAATCGTGTATCGAGCAAATGAGAAGGATACTGGATATCAACCCGGATCATGCGGACGCTTTGAACTACATAGGATATACATTTGCTGATCAGGGCATTAAACTGGATGAGGCCATGGATTTGATCCAAAAGGCACTAAAAATAAAGCCTGAAAGCGGCTATATCATAGACAGCCTGGGATGGGTCTACTTCCAGAAAGGATTATACGATAAGGCCCTCCACTACCTTGAAAAAGCGTCAAAACTGACACCTGATCCCACCATCCATGAACACTTAGGAGATGTCTACCTCAGGAAAGAAAAACCCAAAAAGGCCCTTGACAATTACCAAAAGGCCCTTTCTAAAAATCATCCTGAACAAGAAAAGATAAAAAAGAAGATCATTGAGATCAAAAAACTCCTGAAACAGAAGGATTGAATATTTTCAAGCCAAATAGAATTCCAATATCGCTTCTGGTCCTTTTCCTCTTCCAGTCATGTGCCCCGGTCCCGGTAAAACCGCCTCCTTCACCCTACGGCCATCAGGAGATTGCCCGTATTATTTCCGGATTCAGGGAACAGGAAACTCGAGTGGTTACCTTTTTTTCATCAGGCCGATTGTCCGTAGAAACCAAAGGTTCCGAATCCAGCTCAAACATACTGATCGTTGGCAGCAAAAATCCCTTCAAGCTAAGAATCGAGCTAACCCATGCCTGGGGCCGGCCCCTCCTGCATATCATGATCCACGACTCAGAGCTTCAAATCCTCTCCTTTACCGAGAAAAAATATTATCATGGTCACCTCGGAACTCCGGGTTCCTTGAGGTTCTTTCCCGCCCGCCTGGACCCTGATCAGGTATGGGCCCTCTTAAGGGCCTTCCCGGCACTGTTAAAATACAGTCGGGCTGTATCGCTTAAGGGAAATCGAATCACGCTACTGAACGGAAAGGCGGAACCGGTCCAGGTCGTTGATTTGTATCAGGAAAGCTCCCTGCCCCGCCTGGTATCATTTCCCGAACAAGGCACAAAAATATCGTTTTCGGACTTTGAAAGTAACAGTGGTCTCAAATATGCGCGGAAAATAAGGCTCGATGATCCCAAAACTGAAACAATCCTGGCGCTCAAGCTAAAGCAGATGATCTTCAACAAGGCCCTTCCTGAATCGATTTTTAAACTGGAAAAACCCAAGGGTTTTGAAATGCTCCCGCTCCGCTGAACCATAGTGCCCTCTCCTTGACACGCAATTACGCTTCTCCTATACTCCCGAAATCAAGGGAAAAGCTTGAAAAAGAGATGACAATCACATGGCTTAAAAGTTCCGTATTGAACCCCTGAACCTTAAATCTGACAACCTGGGTAGCTACTACAGAAAGACCTTTAAAATGCTGAATTTTGTCTTAGGAAATGAAATTGCCTCTTACGTGAGACGCCATCGCGGGCTTGTGGTCTGTGCACTGATCCTGACAGCCATCTCGACCCTTTTTGTAGTGATTCCGGCTTACCTCCTTCAACCTTTCATAGACGAGGGTATGAAAAGCGGTTCGGATCCGGTTTCGTGGAAAGTTCCCTGGATCGCCTTTGATTCCGGTTCATGGCTCTCCTGGCACCGCACCGAACGGGTACTTGTGGAGAACATATCACCAATCAGACTTCTGATCATCCTTATGACCGTGGCTTTTGTATCCGTTCTATGTAAATCCATCACCATCTATCTGAGCGGCCTTTCCGCCGCCGCTTTTTCCAACCGGGCCGTCAGATCAATGAGGACCGACCTCTTCAGAAAATTTGTTTCGCTCCCCCTGGGTTTTTACCACAAAAAAAAGTCGGGGGAACTGATAGCCAGGGCCACGGCAGATCTCACGGTGATGCAGAGTAGCATTTCAAATGTGCTTATCGGTATTATCGAGCATCCTCTTACGATCGCTATATTTCTGATATATCTTTTCGTGATGAACTTTAAGCTTACTTTACTGATTTTTATTGTAGGGCCGCTAATCATTGGAATGATGAGGCTCTTTGGCAGAAAGGTCAAAAAACATGCCACAAGGATTCAGGACGCCACGGCAGATGTCACTTCAGCCTACCAGGAGACCATTCTCTGTCTTAAAGTGGTGTACGGTTTTTTCAGAGGCGATTATGAAGTAAAGGAATTCCGAGGATTGGCAGACGAACTGTACAGACGGGTGATGCGATGGAATCGTTGGGACCTGGGGATCGGACCCATAATGGACGTCACCGGTTTTTTGGTTCTCCCTGTGCTTTTGATCGTGGGAAAGGTCTACTTTCACCATACCTTAGGAGAACTCGTATCCATGATCTACGCCTTTTCGAGAGTCTATACGCCGCTAAGAAAGCTTGCAAGGGTGAACAACCGTCTTAAAACACTCCAGGGTGCGACAGAGCGCGTCTTTGAGATTATGAATACCACTCCCGATATATTGGACCATCCGAATGCCGGAATACTCCCTAACCATAAGAAATTCATAGAATTTAAAGGAGTGAATTTCGGCTATTCTCCTGAAGATCCAGTCCTCAAGGATATCTCTTTCAGGGTGAAGGCGGGCGAAATGGTGGCTTTTGTAGGTTCGACCGGCGCCGGTAAGAGCACGCTTTTGGACCTTATCCCCCGGTTTTATGATGTGACCCGCGGCAGCATTACTATTGACGGGTTTGATATCCGCGAAGTAACCCTCGAGTCTCTTCGCAGGCAGATTGGCATTGTAAACCAGAACACTATCCTTTTCCACGACACAATCACCAATAACATACGTTACGGAGACCCGGAGAAAAGCACTGAAGAGATATTGGCTGCCGCGAAAGTGGCCAATGCCAATGACTTTATCATGGCCCAACCTAAGGGCTATGAGACTCTTATTGGAGATCAAGGGACTATGCTTTCCGGCGGGCAGAGGCAGCGTTTGTCAATCGCCAGGGCCATACTGGTTAATCCTTCCATCCTGATGTTGGACGAAGCAGCCTCGGCTCTCGATGCCGAAAGCGAAAGACTCGTACAGGCGGCCATTGAAAAACTCCAGGGAGGGCCAACCATCCTAATCGTGGCCCATAGGTTGAGCACCATCATGAAGGCAGATCACATCCATGTCTTAGAGCAAGGAAGGATAGTGGAATCCGGTAACCTTCAGGACCTTCTCTCCTTAAACGGGCGTTTTCGGCAGCTCTATGATATGCAATACGGAAATGGAGAAGACGATTAGCAAATTAACCGGTTTCGTTGCATGCATACCTAAAAACCATATAGCTTTCGTTGGCAGGTTTTTGGGACTGCTTGCATATATCCTGGATAAACGGCATCGCCGCATTGTGCGGCGTAATCTCCGGTTCATCTATCCCCAATGGCCCGGGGAGCGCGTCCGGCAGGTCTCAATGCGCGTTTTTCAAAATGCGGGGGTCACTATTCTGGAGATCTGTCAAATGACCTGCCTTTCCTCGAAGGATATCCTGAATAGAGTCCGGATCAGGGGAGAAGAAAACCTTGTTAATGCAATGAAAAGCCCACAAGGGGCTATCATGATTTCAGCTCACCTGGGAAATTGGGAACTGGCTGTCCTATGCGTTTCCTGCTATCTGAATAAGCCTCTGGTAGCCCCGGCCAGGCAGATTTTTCCGAAGACACTTGATAGGTGGATGCGTGCTCTTCGAACCCGTTTCGGGACTATTCTCTTGGATAAAAAAGGGGCCTTGCCCAAGATGGCCCGAATGCTGCGCCAGGGGAACGTGCTGGGACTGTTGATCGACCAGGGCACTAAATTCTCGGAAGGAGTCGAAGTCACTTTTTTTGGAAAGACAGTTACTGCAACTCCTGCCGCGGCCCTCTTAGCCAGGCGATATAACAGCCCGGTCCTTCCGGCTTTCTGTGTCAGGGAGGGGGATAACAGCCTAACCCTAATTGTAAAGCCGCCCCTTAGTCTGGAAAAAACAAAGGACTCCCGCGCCGACTTGCAGGCGAACACCCAGATTATGACGGATGCCATTGAAGAAGCAGTGAGGGCATATCCGGAGCAATGGTTCTGGTTTCACAAGCGGTGGAAGCGACACTATCCGCACCTTTACCCGGAAGACCTGGCCAGACGGCAACGCCGCAGAAAAAAGAGACTTACGCGCTCAATAAAGGTGTAAAAACAAGGCTCTTATTGAAAAGATACTCTGAAAGTTGATACAGACATGATGTTACAAAACCTTTCCAAATGGACCGAAACTAAAGGGGCGTTTCTTTTTCTCCTTTGCATCTCCGCTGTATTTAAGGTCTTACTTGCTCTTCACGATACGGGTATAACCAGTGATGGAGTAGGTTACATTTCCGTGGCGCAACTCTTTGCCTTGGGGAATTTCAGGGAGGGGCACGCCATTTTCCCTATGTCTGCTTATCCTTTCCTTATAACACTCGTACATTTTGTTATCCCTCATTGGGTGG
>JAFDAP010000599.1 GCA_019313765.1 Deltaproteobacteria bacterium
ATGTAAGGATCAAAATGATCGGCCCTAAACCGGGCCACCACCCCTTTTTGACGTAATTTCCGCAGGGCCCGGATGTTGGAAATAATATACTCCCGCATTTCGGGGACACTGCTGAAGTCAGAGGCCTGGACCTCACGGAATTTGGAGGCAAGGGCTATTTCAGAACGGGCCATGATCCAGTTGGAAAAGTGATTACGTTCCGCATGAAAGCAAAGCGACTCATCCGGTATCTGGGAAAGCTTTCTTTCGAGCGTACGAAGGTCAGGGGCCCGGTCAATCTCTTTCCTGTCAGGCATACGAAATACGAAATCCCCAAAGCCGAGGCGGGTAAGGAAAAAATTGTGTATCTCGGAGAGAAGGTGTGGTGAATTCTTGTCAAGGAACTCAGCGGGAACCTGGTCTGCCTTTTCCCTGTTACTTGGTTCCGAACTGAGCAGGAGAAGTGGAACGTCAGGAACTTCTTTTCTGATTTGGGAAAGCAGAAGAAATCCCGTATTATCGTCCAGTTGGTGGTTTTTTGGTAAACGGGCATCTGATATCACGCCGAAGAGAAAGGAACGAAACTTTTGGTAAAGCTCAAGGGCTTCTTCATAACTGGTGGCTAAAAGTATTTTGGGTCTGGCCCGCATTGTAAGGAGCCTGTGTTCTTCGTTGAGGCCAACTTTGAGCACCGCCTGTGTCTGCCTCACGATCTCTTTGTAGATAAGGGGTAAAAAGGACGAGTAATAAATCGGTGAATCTTCAACCAGCAGGAGGACCCTTACCTTCGCCTTCTGGGTATCAATATCGACATTAAGGTGGTCTTCAGCGTTCTTGACCATGGCCAAAAGCAGATCTGAATTGCCGGACCAGATAAAAATCTTGTCTATCCCCTCGCAATTTTTGTTCTCAGGAGGTGGATAAATACCCCTGGGGCTGTGAGCCAAAAGGACAACAGGCAACTCCGGGTTCATCTTTTTTACCTGCAAACCTAAAGAAAACGCATCCATTTCTTCCAAGTGCGGGGTAGTCAGGACCATGTCGAATTTTCTCATTCTCAAAAGCGCTAAGGCATCATAGGCCGAAGAAGTCCGTGTCACTCTCGGGGGGTGACTCAGGTTTAACCCGCTATATTCGTTTATGATCCTTGATGCGAGACTCCCGTCTTCTTCCATAATGAAGGCATCATAGGGACTGGAAACGAGCAGGATCTCACGCACCTTCTTTGACATTAGTTCATGATAGATCCTGAAACGCGCATAAGATTCTATCGATAGATTACTATTTTCTGAGTCCATATTCCCTCCGCCTCAGACTTCCGGTTGGAGCAGGCGGTTCGAAGTAATATAAAGATGATTATTCAACGTGTCTGACTGAAGCTTGAGAACATCAAGGGCAGGCTAAATTCCTCCCCTTGATGTCTTTGAACTATTCTCTGCAAGGTCTTAGGCGTCTATTATACCGAGGGCCTCTTCCCTGTATGCATCCATTACATACGGAATACCCGTAATCTTTGCACATTCTTCTGTAAGTGAAAATATATCTTTCCGGCTAATGTATTGGACCTCCCAGTTTCTCGAACCGGCCATTAACTGCTGGAGTCCTACCTTGATCTTGTCTACGGCGCTATATATGCCAACAGCCCCCAACGGAAGGTTATCTGCCTCAAGGTTATCTGCCTCAGCCCCGTACTTTTCTTTAAGAACCTCATAATTCATGAAAATCTCTTCTTTTGTAGATCCGTATTTTGAAACTGTCGACGGGAGCCCTCCTTGTTCGCCTCTCAGCCATTTTTCCATATTTTTCCCCACCATGCCCGGAATCATCAGGGCACGGCCCATGCAGACGGCCTTGCAGTACGGGGCGCCTAAGGCCAGGGCCTTGAAGACATGGTCCTCTGCCGAAAACCCACCTGCAAAGGCGATGTCCGGGACCCATAAGCCTCGCTTGGCGAGACGGTCACACAACTCATACGCCATGGAGTGCAGATAGATAGAGGGGATGCCCCATTCGTTCATCATCCGCCACGGGCTCATGCCTGTGCCCCCCGGGGCCCCGTCGATGGTCAGAAGATCGATCTTGGCATCACTGGACCAGCGGATCGCCATGGCCAGTTCTCTCATGGGATACGCACCGGTCTTA
>JAFDAP010000052.1 GCA_019313765.1 Deltaproteobacteria bacterium
CAATGACCAAAACCGGATTAAAAAACGAACGTCCAACATCGAACATCGAACTTCCAACGTTGAATTATGGTACGCCTTCGGCGTTTCAATTTTATAAAAAACGGAGCGAAGCGACACCCACATTCGACGTTCGATGTTGAGCGTTCGATGTTCGACGTTCATCTTTTTTCTGTTTGGAATTTTGAATTTCGGTCATTGGAATTTGTTTGTTATTTGGAATTTGATAGTTGGGATTTCCACCAAATCAAATACTCCGTGAACGGATACGAAAAAAAGTAGGGCGGGCCACACTGTGCCCGCCAGGTCAGGGCTAGCCCTGCCCCTACAGACATGATTTTACGGGATAAATAAGAAAAGGGCAACGGTATATCCCGTTACCCTTTTTCTTAATTCATTAGAGAACCGGCTGCCACTGGAATCTCAGTCTGCAATTCCCAGGAGGTCCTTGATCTTTTTCACCCCGTCAGCCGCATTCTTAGCATGGGCATCGGCCCCGCATGCCTCAACAAACTTGAGGGTAAGAGCAGCCCCGCCGCAAATCACCTTTACCTTGTCAGCCAGATCGCTGCTCTTGATCGCATTAATAGTTTCCTCCACATGGGGATCTCCTGTGGTCAGCAGGGAAGACAGCCCCACAATATGGGCGCTGTTATCTCTTGCCGCTTCCACGAATCTGTCAGGAGGTACATTCTCTCCCAAATCTATCACCCTGAATCCTGAAGTCTCTAACAGGAGTTTGGTCAAGTTCTTTCCTATATCGTGAAGATCTCCGAAAACCGTTCCCAAAACCACAGTGCCCAAGTCCTTGGTATCCTCATCCTTTTTCAGAAGGGGTGAGAGCAGATCAACGCATGCCCGCATTGACTTGGCGGCCATCATCATCTCCGGGACAAAAATTTTCTTTTTCTCAAACTTGTCACCCACAATATTAAGGCCGGCAATAAGATAGTTGTTGATGATATCCTGGGGATCCGCGCCCCGGTCCAATGCCTTTTGGGTGAATTCTACGGCTAATTTGCGTTTCCCCGAAATAACGGCCTCTTTTATGGTTTCAAGGTCTGCACCCTCAAGTTCTTCTTTAACTGCCGGTTTTGTCTCTTCAACCTTCCCTGATTTTTTTGCCGAAGCAGAGAGATAGTTCATGCAAAATTCATCTTTGCCCAATAAGAGGTCTGTGAGCAATGTGGCCCTTCGCATCTCCCATATTGTTGGGTCGGAAATGGGGCAGGTCAGGCCGTTTAGGACTGCCATTGCCAAAAAAACAGTATTAATGGATGCACGTTCGGGTAGCCCGAAGGAGATATTGGAAAGCCCTAATGTCTGGTTGACACCCAGTTCATCACGGATAAGCCGGAGTGCCTTTATGGTCTCCAGGCCGGCCTGGTCGTCGGCGCTGATGGCCATGGCAAGGGGATCAATGATTACATCCTCGCGGGGAATACCTGTCTGTTCGGCCCTCTCCACAATCAGCCTGGCAATTTCAAGGCGTTTTTCGGCCTCTTTGGGAATCCCGTTATCGTCCATGGTGAGCCCGATGACCGCGGCATTGTGGGCCTTAACTAATGGCAGTATCCGCTCAAGCTTGTGTTTTTCGCCATTGACCGAATTGACCAGTGCCTTTCCCTTATATGCCATAAGACCGGCCTCCAATGCCTTTGGGAGGGCCGAGTCAATGCAGAGTGGTACGTCCGTGACCTCCTGTATTGCCAATATGGCCTCTTTTAACATTTTTGGTTCGTCAATGCCTGATACTCCCACATTGACGTCGATTATTTGCGCGCCTTCCTCCACCTGCCTGACGGCCTCGGATCGAACCAGATCGAGATTCCCATCCTCCAATGCCCGGGCCAACTTTTTCCGGCCCGTGGGGTTGATGCGTTCACCGATGATTACAAGAGGTTGCAAAGGCCCTATTTTGACCGTTTTTGTGGCGCTCGATACATGGGTTTCCACTGGTGTTGCGGTTTTGCCGGACCCAAAAAAGAAACGTCTTTCAGTCACAGAAGGAACATCCCGGTCGATCTTACCATATTCTGCGGCGGTCATGAGTGCCGTCTTGACGTTTTCATCGGGTGTGCCATAGGTCAAGCCGACCGTATCGATGGAAAAATTGTCAAGAGGTGCCCCATTATCAATCAAACGGCGCACCTCTGTTGCCACATCTTCTGATGAGCCGTTCTTCATCAAGACAGGGCTTATGCGGGCATTGACAGCTACCTGGGGGCCGAATACTTCCCTGGTCTTTTTTACATCAGACCCGAAACCGATCTCAACAAATTCGAGGTGGTGAACCTTAGCATATCCGTCCAATACCTCGTCAACGGACCCACAATGGTGGATCCCGACCGGATGACAGGCATCGGCCACCTGGTTGTCGTATTCGAGGACGAATTCCTCATAGGTGTCCAATGAGATCTGCTCTGCCGTGCAATTGGGAAATACGTAAAGCTTTGGATCGCACATGGGTGTCACGTCAATAGCCCCTGTGCCGGTAGTTTTTTTATTGAACCTGAAGAGCTGAATTATGCACTCCGCGCATATCCCTAACAAATGACGACACAGTTCCGGCTTTTCGAAAAAGTCAATATATAGCTGGTCTCCCCTGATCTTGAGGGCCAGGTTCTGGACGCCGGTGGTATTGATATCCCCCACTACTTTCCCGTATTTGTCATTCAGGTTCTCAATCTGCTTGATCATATCCGTCATGGGATAGGAATTGAATATGTCGGGCACTCCCAGTTTCATTACCTCATCTTCGGAGAGATTGAGGGGCATGGCCCAGGGAAGGGCGTCATCATTATATACGATCTCGCAACCAAAGATCGTGGGAAGCATCACCATGCCGAAGGTTATAAGCGGTTTGGGTTTTGGGTCCGGATCGCCAAGGCCCACATCGCCGAACTTTTCGTACAGCCTCCTGTCAATTTCCATCCTGGTCTCGATCCGCGTCTCGGGGTCAAAAAAGTATTCCCTGCCAAAGGAAATACCGAACTGCTTGTGAAACCAGTCAGGGTAAAAGCCTACACCGAGAGGAATGTGTTCTTTATATGTCATGGTATTCTTCTCCTTAGAGTCATTTGAGTAATTGATCCTTATAATCAGCAAGGTTTATGCCAAAGATTTGGTGCAGATCAAAGTTACCCTTGTTTACCTTAGATAGAAATGATAAACAACCGGTGAATTTAAAAAACGGCGCCTTTTTGCCCAGAAAATGGCCTACGTCTATGCAACGTAACGGTGCATCATTACACCAATAAGGCATATGGGGTGCAATGTTGCACCATCAGTTACTTGAACTTTTCATGATGAGGATGCAGTATTTAAGGAATTTTGGAGCTAAAAAAGCCAAACAACGAATTGGTATGGATAATGCGTCTTTATTCTTAGTCGCACAACGAATCCCGCCGATTTATCCGCCTCTGGCGGGTTGACGCTGCTTGTCCCGCCATAGCCTTGGCGAAGGCGGAAGGTTGTGAAAAAGGGCCATTTCTGGATGGACACTATTAGGAGAGGCTAACCATGAATGTATCCGACATCATCAAACGCCATGTGGCTGAAGACCCTGAAAAGACAGCTATTATCTTTGGTGAACGCCGTATCTCTTACTCCGAATTGGACGGCCTGATCAATAAGGCCGCGGATGGACTGCTTAAAACGGGTTTAAAACGGGGAGACGTGCTTTCTCTTTTTCTTCCCAGCCTCCCGGAGTTGATTATCGGCTACTTGGGCACTATTCGAGCAGGAATTACTGTGAACGTTGTCAACGCCATGCTCCGGGAGCAGGAGGTAGGGTATATACTCAAGGATTGTCAAACCCGTGCGGTCATTGTCAATGATACGCGACTTCCTATTATTGAGTCGGTGAGACCGGAGCTGGATTCGTTGGAAAAGATTATTGTACATGGAGACCCGGACGGGGATAAATATCCCACCTTCGAATCTGTGATGGCCCGGGGAGATAACAAATTCGAACCGGAAGGGACAAAGGGGAGCGACCTGTGCCATCTGATGTACACCTCGGGCACTACGGGCTGGCCAAAAGGTGTAATGGCCACCCACCTCAACATCTGGCACAATTCCACAGAGTTCGGAAAGGTTCATTTTAAGGCGGAAGACACGATCATGGTCGCAACACCCATCTTTCACTGCTGGGGACTGATCAACGGCACCTTCGGGATGCTCTCAAGGGGCGGGACCGTGATCACGGTGGAGCGTTTTTATCCGGAACAGACGTTAGACGATATTGAGCGGCTGAAACCAACGGTTTTCCAGGGAGTTCCTCCCATGTACAACCTTTTTCTGAAACAACCGGACCTGGAGAAAAGGGATATCTCCTCGGTGGTCTTTTGCCTGTCCGCAGCCACCAAGATGCCCGAAAACCTGATCCGTCAGATAGAGGATGTATTAAATTGGCGTTATGCAGAGGCATGGGGACTCACAGAATCCTCCTGCGTGGGCACGACCGCACATTATACTGAAACCAGGATCGGCTCCTGTGGCAAAGGCATGGACGATGCGGAAATTAAGGTTGTAGACGATGAGGGCAACATCTTGCCGCCGGGTGAACAGGGCGAGCTGTGCGTAAGGGGCACCTGTGTTACAAATGGATATCTCAGTAAACCGGAGGCAACTGCCGAGGTTTTCAGCCCCGAGGGCTGGTTCCGTGCGGGTGATATTGCTTACATGGATGAGGACGGTTACGCCTACATTGTGGACAGGAAAAAGGATATGATCAACGTGGGCGGGGAAAAGGTATTTCCTTCGGAAGTGGAGGACATGATGCTTGTGCATCCCAAGATCAGAGACCTTGTCATCGTGGGCATCCCGGATGACCTCAAGGGTGAAGCGCCCAAGGCATTTATACAGCTTTCGGAGGGCGAGACGGCCACCCTGGAGGAGATCCGGGAGTTTTGTAAACCGAGAATGGCTCCATATAAAATCCCTGTTGCAGTGGAGTTCGTTGACGAGGTCCCGCGCTCAGCGGCCGGCAAGGCCCTCAGACGTCTTTTAAGGGATAAAGAATGGGGGAAGGGATAGGAATTATGCATTTATTCAACATAAGAACGTTTTCTTAAAAACTATAGCTAAAGGAGAGAGTTTATGGCCTACAAGTACATGCTGTATGAAGAAAAAGACGAGATCGGTATCCTGACTCTTAACCAGCCGGAAAAGCGTAATGCCTTGGGTCACGATTTCGAAGAAGAGATCATAGCATGCCTCCAGGATGCCGGTAAGCGGTGCGACGTGAAAGTTATTATTCTCAAGGCCGCCGGGGATGTATTCTGCGCGGGTCATGATCGCCTGGAGATCCTCAACCAGCCCTTAGCTGCCATAAGGCGCCTTTTCCAGACCTCTTTTAATTTGATGACGACTATTCGTACCGTTCCCCAGTGTGTTATTGCCCAGGTACAGGGTATAGCCATGGCCGGGGGCTGCCACTTAGCCGCAGGCTGCGATCTTATCACTGCCGGTGAGGAGAAGGCCAGGTTCGGCATGACCGGCCTCATATATTCCTATAACTGTTCAACACCCACAGTTGCCGTGAGCCGGGCCGTGCCCCAGAAGAAATGCATGGAAATGCTTATGACCGCGCACCTGTATAGCGCCAAAGAGGCCCATGCCTTCCACCTTGTCAATCGCGTGTTTCCCGATGACAAGTTAGATGAGATGACCTTTGATTGGGCCAGGGGGATTGCCAAAACCAGTAAATATGCCATTTATATGACCAAGCAGGTTTTTTACGGTCAGATTGAGATGTCGGAATGGCAGGCATATCACTATGCCAAGGAAATGATGGCCATGGCCGGCGTCAGCGCCAACTCAACCGAGGGATTCACGGCCTTTCTTGAGAAGCGGGAACCGGTCTGGGACGATTCCACGCCCTTTTAGCAGGCCATTATTAACGCCGCTACTTATTGAGCTATTACATTTTGGCCATAAAATCGGGGAACCTTTAAGTTTGAAGGAGGCAGGCATCACCGAGAAACAGATGTCGGGGTAATCTGTGGACTAAAACTCAATCCCCTTTCTTGCCTTGATGCCTTTTTTGAAGGGATGCTTGATTTCTTTCATCTCAATCACGGTTGTGGCGGCCCCGGTGACCTCCGGATGGGCGTTGCGTCCGCTGAGTAGAAGATGCAGATTCCGGGGTTTCAGGAAAAGCATCTCCCTGACCCTTTCGGGATTTACCAACCCGTAATGGATGGCATTGTCTATTTCATCCAGGACTATTAGCCCGTATTTCAGGGAAAAGATCTCTTTAAGGCATTCTTCCCAGGCCCGCCTGGCCGCATCAATATGCTTTTTCTTTGGACCGCTTGAATCCAGATCCAGGAACCCTTCACCCATGGACATGATTTCCAGGTTTGGAAGCTTTCCTATGGCCTTTACTTCTCCGTAAGGTTTGGGTGATTTAATGAACTGGACTATGCTGGACCGGGTTCCCAGGCACGACTTAAGCACGGCCTTGCCAAGACAGTAGGTGGTCTTGCCCTTGCCGTTTCCGGTGATTACCTCTATAGTCCCTTTATTTTCGCTAACCATTTCTTCGGGACCGGACACGACCATTTCCGTAACCAAATCGGCCTTTTCGATGATATCTTGCGGTGCACCTGAACCGGAAAGGAGCAACTCTACATTGTCGGGTTTTTTTTCCATCAGTGAGAGGACATGCTCCAGGCCGATTACTCCCTGGTTTATGAGCGGAATGATACGGCTTAGAACCACGATATCATAATCTCCCGCTAATGCCGCCTGCTTGGCCTTTTGAAATGCATCAGGGGCCTTATCGATGTCTGAATGTTCAATGATCATTGTGTCGAGGTAGGAGGAGGCCCTGATAGCCCCATCCATCAGCTCGTGGGGCTCAAAACATGTGATCAGTGTGCGAAATTTATGGCCGGAGGCCCTGACAGCCAATCCAAAGGGGGCAAAATTGATTTGTTCGGAACTGCCTGTATAGACCTGTATCAAACCTTTTTTTAGCATTATTACTTGTAATAGTTCACCTGTTAAATGTTAAAAAGACCTTTAGACAGGATTACAGGATTAACGAGATTTTATTCCTGTAAATCTTCAAATAAATCCTGTGTTGCAATTATATCCATTCCTCAGGATAGCCCTGGTAGTAATCGATTAAATTGTTACAGTTTTTATTACGTCAACAACACAATAGCAGATTTTCTCAAAAACGTGAGTTCTCAAAAGTTTGGCAATTCATATGATACTGAAATTTGCTGGTTTCTCCGAAAAATTGAGCTTTTTGTCAAAAACAGGATATGTGCTCTGATTTACAAGATAAAATTAATCCGGTCCATCATGTTAATCCTGTCAAAAAACTATAGGGGAACGCACAATCCGCCTTAGGTCTCAAAAGTGATCATCACTTTCTTTGGAAGGGCAAGCCCCAGGGCAACTTCCGCTGCCTTGACCATAGAGCATGGAACAGGACATGCAAGATGACATTGCGATTTTTCTGCAGACAGGAAGATGGGATTTCGGCTCAGGGGCAAAAAGAGATCTTTCATTTCTATCTTCCCTAAGTCCCTTGCAAGGTTCTGAATTTGATCACAGTCTGATTGGATTTCAAACCTTACCGAATGCTTTCCATCCTTACATGCATTTATCGAGCAGGTAAAACCGCAAATGCCGGGATCCACTTCCAAACGGACTGCTTCCGCTTTTTCCCCTCCCTTTTGTTTTTCCATGCCTATTTCTGATGAAGGATTTCCTTTGGAACGTGTTCCTCTAAATGAGGAAATTCATCTTTCATATGAGGTATCTGCATGGACTCCATAAACTCTTGTTCGAAGTCTTTTTCCACGGTCAGTTCAACGTACTCCACATTACGTGCGATCCAATTGGCCTCATCGCGCATGTCGCGGTCTAAAAGGACCACCCGTGCACCGTCGCCTGCCGCATTGCCCACGGACATGACATTCTCTAAATCGCAGTCCGGAAAAAGGCCCATGATCAGGGCCTTGTCCTTGGCCACATGGGTACCGAAGGCCCCGGCAATCTTGATCTTGTCCACCTTGTCAATGCCCATGCGCCGCATCATCAGCTTGCAACCGGTGTAAAGGGCCCCCTTGCCTAATTGAATCTGACGAACATCCTTCTGGGTGATCACAACGTCTTTGCCTATGGATGTCTCGTTGGCCCAGGCAATGACAAATTCTTTTTGCCTTGGATTATCAGGGTTTTTGCGGAAGCGATTCGATTTCTGGTCCTTGGAGAACCTGCCGCTTTTGGCGACCACGCCAGTGCGGTAGAGCTCGGCCAACACGTCCAGAATACCAGAACCGCAGATCCCCTTGGTCTTCATCTCTTCCGGTTTTGAGTACTTGAGCCAGGCATCGCGGCCAATGACCTTGTAGTCCACCTCATGGGTCTCGGGTTCTATCTTGATTCGTTCAATAGCGCCCGGCGCGGCCCGCATGCCAAAGGCCAGTTGAGCACCCTCCAAGGCGGGACCGGTGGCGCA
>JAFDAP010000053.1 GCA_019313765.1 Deltaproteobacteria bacterium
TGCTGGCCCGAAATCAGGTGGAGGTCTGACGCTCCCTGTTCGTGCATAAGCTTAAAAAAGGCGTCTATCTGTGCCATGAGTCCCTCCTAAAAGGCTTAAAGTAATAAAATCGCGAAAGCGATTTTATAATTATACACAGGATCAACCCTTATTCAACACAAAAATGCCATCCGGACACATACCGGGCCTTCATCGATGCCGGACAGGGGCCGATATCATGGATTTTTTACAGGAACCCGGTTTTTTAGGATTTTTGTTGACAATAGGAATGCCATTAGATAAATTTTTCACAAGCAGTTCCTGAAATGGCAGGTGATCCTCATGGCAAAGGACATCTAACCACAGGCCGTTCTTTTAAAAAATGAAAAAATTTCCTTCAGAGGAAGCCGCCTGGATCTCAGCAAGGCCATTAGAGACCGGGACGGCATAAACTCAGAAGATCAATTGAGACGGAAAGCTGTAGTTACATTTGCTTCCCTCAAGAAAAATTATGGTTACGCTCAAAAAGGTCTTTCGGTTCCGCTGAAGGGCCTTTTTTTTGATATAGCCGCCCCAGAGGAATAAGCTTCGCATTCCACAGGGCAGGCAAAAAGGCGCCCGTCCTCCGCAGCCTGTCCTCCGCAGTTGCCTGCTACGGAGGGTGGATAGCCTGCTACGGAGGGTGGACAAAATACACAAAAAGTAAAACCTACATATTGTAGTATCAATTAGTTATGGGCCTCAGAAACATAGTTTTAGAATTTTTACGAGGTTATCAAGCTTAGAATCCCAATTAATAGTGAAAAAAGGAGGATTACATGGACCGGAAAAAAGTCACTATAGCTGATTTACAGAAGAAAAAGGAGACAGGCCAAAAAATCACCATGATGACGGCCTACGACTATCCCACGGCCAGTCTGGTAGATCAGGCCGGGATAGATACCATATTAGTGGGGGATTCTCTTGGCATGGTCGTGCTGGGATTTGACTCCACGGTCCCGGTGACCATGGATGATATGATCCACCACACTAAGGCCGTGGTCAGGGGCACGAAATACGGCCTGGTTATCGGAGATATGCCCTTCATGTCTTACCAGGTCAGTATCGAGAAGGCCATTGAAAATGCGGGCCGCTTTATAAAAGAGGCTGGATGCGACTGCGTAAAGCTTGAGGGCGGGACCGAAATGGCCCCTGTGGTCAAGGCCATAGTGGATGCGGGAATACCGGTCTGCGCCCATATCGGGCTCACCCCCCAGACCGCAACAAAGCTGAGCGGTTTCAAGGTGCAGGGGAAAGACGCGGAAAGCGCCAGGGAGCTTGTGCAATCGGCTAAGGACCTGGAAGAGGCAGGGGCCTTCATGATTGTCATGGAGTGCATACCGGATATTTTGGCTGAAAAAATCACAGGAGAACTGAACATGCCCACCATAGGCATTGGTGCGGGTAAAGATTGCGACGGCCAGGTCCTGGTTTACCATGACCTGATGGGCCTTTTCGAGCGGTTCACCCCTAAATTCGTGAAACAGTATATCAACCTTGCACCCAAAATAAGAGAGGCCCTCATTAAATTCAAAGATGAGGTGGAAACAGGCGTATTTCCCGGACCCGAACACAGCTTTGCCATGAAAAAGGAAGAGGCGGAAAAAATATGAATTTTTTAGTCGTAGGGCCCGGAGCCATGGGCTGTCTTTTTGCGGCTCGCCTTAAGAAAGCGGGCCATGGGGTGACCCTGCTGGATTACAGGCCGGAAAGGGTTGACCACATAAATGAGCATGGGATCCGCGTGGAAGGCATAACCGGAGAATATGAAGTCCGGGTTCCGGCCGTGACGGGAAAAAGTTCTGAAATACCGGATGTGGTCCTGATCTGCGTCAAGGCCAACCAGACCCGCAAGGCGGCAGAGGACCTCGCGGCCTGGCTTGGTTCTGAAGCACGGGTACTTACCCTGCAAAATGGCCTCGGGAACTTAGAGATACTTGAAGAAATATTAGGGAAGGATCGTGTCTTAGGCGGGGTGACCGCCGAAGGCGCAACGCTCTTAGGCCGGGGCCATATCAGGCATGCCGGGCAGGGCGACACCATTATCGGTCCCGAGGGGCCCCCTGATGGCCCGGTATGGGAAATCGTTTCCGCCTTTAAAGAGGCCGGTTTCAATATCCGGTCGGCAGAAAATGTAAATGACCTCATATGGGGCAAACTCATTGTCAATGTGGGAATCAACGCTTTGACGGCCATAACCAGGCTTAAAAACGGCCGCCTACCGAATATAGAGGGGACAAGGTTGATTATGGAAGAAGCGGTCCGGGAGGCCATGTCCGTAGCCCATGCCAAAAAAATCACACTCCCCTACCCTGATCCTCAGAAACGTGTAACAGAGGTCTGCTTGGCCACGGCTGAAAACATTGCGTCCATGCTCCAGGACGTGCTAAAGCAAAAAATCACCGAGGTTGCCTTCATAAACGGGGCAATCGTCCGGGAAGGCAGGGAACTTGATATTCCCACCCCCGTAAACCACACCCTCACCTGCCTGGTCCAGGCCATCCAGGAGACATATGACGGAATCCTGACGGCAAGCCCCTAAGTTCCTCCGTAACTGTTCACGAGGCTCAAGGCTCGGATGAACGGTTGCGGTTGCGCTACTCGTTACGGTTATCGTTATACGTTGTGCGGCTCCAAAAACAACTCAACCGATATACGACAGGCGAAACGAGCCGCGCAACCGATAGACGACAGATGGCTAAGGGGATCAGGCGTACACCCGACACCTGAACCCCGTTAACGGATACGTTCTTCCTTGCGTTTTCCTCTCTTACGCATTAAATCATTGTCAAATTCCAAACCCTGTTTTTCCTCTTCTCCCTCTCCCGCGTGGGGGAGAGGGCAGAGGTGAGGGGGCAAATACTTAAAACCTATATGTCTATCAATCTAAGAATATTTAATACCCTTTTTTTGGCCGTCTTTGTAACGGCCATGGGCGCCGGACTGGTGGCTCCCCTGCTCCCGGTCTATGCCCATGAATTAGGGGCAGGCGCTTTTCAAATCGGGCTCATCTTCGGGGCCTTTTCCCTGACGAGAAGCATTTTTGTGCCATACTTTGGCAAGCTTTCCGACCGGAAAGGGAAAAAACCCTTGTTGACTGCCGGGCTCTTCATCTATTTTTTTCTTTCTCTCCTTTATACGACTTCAAAAAGCGTTGAATCTCTTATTGCGCTGAGGCTGGGCCAGGGCTTCGCATCGGCCATGATCCTTCCTGTTGCCCAGGCCTATGTGGGTATGATCACGCCCGAACACAAAGAGGGCCGTATCATGGGTCTTTTTAACATCTCTCTTTACGGGGGACTGAGTTTAGGACCCCTGTTGGGAGGGGTGGTCACGGACTGGTACAATATCCAGGCATCGTTTTTGAGCATGGGCGCATTGATCTTTTCGGGATTTGTCCTCTGCCTTTTTCTCCTTCCGGCCGAGGAACGTAATGAGAAAAAGGATACTGATGCCTTGAAAAAACCCGTCTCCTATCTGGATCTCATGAAAACCCCTTCGATCTTTTCTCTTTTTGCGTTCCGGACCTGTTTTACTACCTGTATAGGCATTACCTGGACTTTTCTGCCTTTCTTAGCAAGTACCAGCCTGGGCCTTTCCAGTTCGGCCATCGGGGTCCTAGTCATGGTCAATGTATTTGTAGCAGGTCTTTTTCAGGCACCAATGGGATATCTTGCCGACAGGTTCAGCAAAAAAATCTTAGTGACGGCAGGGGGAATGATAGCTGTCGTGTCTATCCTGTATATCAATAGGGCCTCATCATTTGGTGAACTCGTCCTTGCCAACGGATTTTTGGGCTTAGCCGGGGGCATATCATTTCCTGCAATCATGGCCCTTGGCGTGATAGAAGGGAGACGAACCGCAGCCATGGGTTCACTGATGGGTCTTCTTGCCTTAGGTCACAGCCTCGGCATGCTTATAGGACCCCTGCTTGCCGGAATACTCATTGATCTTTTTTCTCTTGGAACTATCTTCATTGCGGGCGCTATTATTATGGGCGGGGGTACAGTAGTATTTTTAAGGAATAATTAAACGTCTCGGAATTTCTACAATTTACTGAAATTAAAAGGGATTATTGGGGCTTGTTGCTTTTGCCTCACACTTGGAATGATGGAATAATGGAATAGTGGAATGTTGGTTTTAATAAGGAATTCCCACATTTATGAACATTTTTAGCTTCTATGTCAGGAGGAATTTCCCCAATAGCCCACTTTTCCATTTCACCAGAACCCATTATTCCAACTTTCCATTATTCCAACATTCCAATTGCGGAGCGAAGCGGAGCTAAGTTCTATGATGGAATCACCCGCGTTTATAGAAATTGACATGTTTCCCAAAGAAGTGAACAGCATGGATCACTGGGAGGTCGTTCACTTCAAAGGGATATTAGAGGAAGTAGCCGAGGAATATCATTGTAGTCTTGTCTCCTTTGATATTGATCAGGGGACAGCGACCTTTTCCTTTGACAGCGATGAACTGATGGCAAACATCTTAAATATCTTGCAAGATGACAGCAAAGATCAACCTTGACCATATTGCGATAATACTCGCACAGCCCCAGATTCCCGAAAACATCGGGGCAGTAGCCCGTGCCATGAACAATATGGGACTCAGCAGGCTTGTCCTTGTGAAGCCAAAGAACCCGGATCTTTCCCGGGTTCAAAAAATGGCCACGGGCAGCTCTATTGATATTTTGGAAAAGATGGAAACCCATGAAGATATGAAGGAGGCACTGGGGCCGTACCACTATGTAATCGGGACCACGGCCCGTATCGGTTCTCACCGGCCGGCCCTGACACAGCCTCGCTATCTGGCCCGTGATCTCATCTCCATATCTCAGGACAACCATGTCGCAATACTTTTCGGACCGGAAGACCGGGGGCTGCCCAACGAGCAACTCCGCTACTGCCACTCCATTGCCACGATACCCACGGCACGATTTTCCTCTTTGAATCTGGCACAGGCCGTAATGATAGTCTGCTACGAGATCTTTCTGGCCTCTGAGGATAAAGCACCCGAGTTCACACCCCGCCTTGCCGACAAATTCGAGTTAGAGGGCATGTATGACCATGTCAAGGACGTATGCATGAAGATCGGGTTCATCAATCCCCAGAATCCCGAACACTGGATGCTCAATATTCGACGTTTTCTGTCCAGGCTTCCCCTTAGGGCCAGGGAGGTCAAGATTATCAGGGGCATGTGCCGGCAGATTGACTGGTATACGGAACAGTTGGAAAAAATAGGAAAGGAAAAGGGGAAGACGTGATGCCGGGCCTTTTTATTTTCCATTGAAAACCTGGTCCTCTGGGCCAGGTTTTTTACCTAGAACAATTGTAATAGTTCACCTGTCAAAAAAACTTTTAGACAGAAGACCTCCCCGCAACCCAGCCAGTGGAAAACGCGGCCTGCAGGTTATACCCGCCCGTGTCGCCGTCTATGTCCAGCACCTCGCCTGCAAAATAAAGACCCTTTACCAGGCGTGAAGCCATGGTACGGGGGTCTACTTCTTTTGCATCAACACCACCGGCAGTAACGATCGCCTCAGTAAAGGGGCGATATCCGGTCACCTCCAGGCGGAAATTCTTAAGCCAGGTTCGCAGCCGCTTGCGCTCCTGTGCAGTAATCTGATGCCCGACCCTGTCAGGTAAAATGCCCGTAAAATCCATGCACACAGGGATCAATCTCCCGGGGAGCAATTCCTTGAGCAGCGTGCGAAAGTGTTTCCTGCCATGGGCATCCAGGTCGCGCAGAAGACGGGCATCCAACTTGTGCTGGTCCAGGGCCGGCTTTAGATCAATTGAAAGGATCACGCTCCGGCCTGATCTTAAAGCGTCCACGACCTGTCTGCTCACGGTGAGAATGATCGGTCCTGAAAGGCCAAAGGACGTAAAGAACATTTCACCAAATGCCTGTGCCCGCTTTTTTCCGTTGATCCATACGCGGCAGGTCACATTACGAAGATTCAAGTCCTGCAATCTAAAGGCAACATCGCCGGCTGTTTCCAGGGGAACCAGCGCGGGCCGGATAGGCACAATGCTGTGCCCGGTCGATTCGGCCAATCCATACCCGTCCCCGGTGGACCCGGTATCAGGATAGGAAGCACCCCCGCAGGCGATGATTACGGCATCGGCACGATAGACGCGGGCAGCCTCAACCCCTGCCACCCGGCCTTTCTCCACATGCAACCGCTTTACAGGAGATCTGGTCTTGATTATAACACCACAATCTTTAACCCACTGCACCAGAGCACTAACAACATCCCCGGCCTTACCACTAACCGGAAACACCCGTCCCCCTCGCTCGGTCACAGTGGGAACGCCTATTGCTTCGATAAAGGCAATGAGTTCGGAGGTGAAAAACCGGGAAAACGCCTGGCGAAGGAACCGGCCGTTGGGTCCGTAATGGGTGATAAAATCGGACAGGGCAGCGACGTTGGTCAGGTTGCAGCGCCCCTTGCCGGTAATGCGCAGCTTTCGCCCCGGTCTATCCATCTTTTCCAGAAGCAGTGTTTCGGCCCCCAATGAAGCGGCCTGCCCTGCAGCCATCAAACCCGCCGACCCGCCGCCGACCACAATCACCCGAGGTTTTGTCATGTTCCCCTCAATGCAACTTGCTCAACGCTAAGTATTCTAACAGAGGTGAGTTCAGAGTTGTATGTTACCTGTAATTTGACAAAAGGTGAAAGGCAACGATAGATTTTCATCAACGATTTATAGGGAACATTTCTCCTTTTTACCAGAAGTTTCAACTATGAGTGTAAATGTTCATTAGGTTCTGCAAAAATGTGCATTAGGTTTTGCAAAAAACGGGAAAAGAGGATTCGGACGGAAGGGCGCAAAAATAGTGTCTGAATTCAGAAGATGAATCAGTTAGGGTGAGAAGTTCGGGAAAATCAAGGATAATCGGCTAAAATCGGCCTTGAAAATTAAGTTGTGTTGTTAGGTCAGTTTCACCCCCTGGTCCGTGTGTGAGAAGTATAGAACTCATAAAGATCCAATCGCATCCTTGGTCAGTACCCAACCGACGTCGGGCTGTGTAATCGGGCTGCGACCATATTTAGTGTCCTCGGCAATCTTATCCTGGATGCCCCTGGTAATCTCATCCTCGACGTCCTTCATTTGATTGCCTGCGCTGTCATAGACGCCGAAGCTCGGGCGCGCGACACTGGTCTGGACCGTCTCTATGTTGACGCGTACGGTCTTATCCTTAATGCTGTCCAATACGTTTTTAATCCGGGTCAGGGTTGCGCTGGCATTGTCGTCTATGCTCAGGGCGCGATGCTTGGATAAGCTCGCATCGACCTTCGCCATGCGGGCCTCAGCCTCAGCCTGCGTATCGATAAACTCCTGCACCAGGAATTTCGCCTTGTTTTTGACGGTATCGTAATAATCGGCCATGTCATCCTGGCCCGCATCTGTCGCCTTCTCGGACATCCGCTCTAAGCTCTCATATAGGTACCTGTTAGTGTCCAGGATGTTTACCCCGGCAGCCTGCCAGTCGCTCACTTTTTTAACGAGCTTCTGTACCTCGACCTTTGCTGCCGCCTCCGCATTAATCCCGACTTCTTTGTACATGGTCGAAATTGCGTCCGCCCTTTTTTTCGCGGCGGACTTCTCCATCTCCATTAATTGTTTGATTTGGTCGCCTGCGTTCTTGGTGGCCTTAGCCTGGTCCCGGAGGTCTTTGAGCAGCTTTGCTCGGACCGGATCGGACTTTTTCCATGTCGAAAAAAGGGCAGCCCAAGTGTCATCTATATGTTTAATGCCCCATTCTATTTGACCACTCATATAAGAGTCTATTTTCTTAAACCCTTCAGCCCACGCGCCAAAAACAGAATCTCCGATAACGGGCAGCCTGGCCGCCTGGTTGAACATTTCGGAGAGAGAGTATGTTATGCCTCTAATGGCACTATTAAATGCCGTGGCCGCGCCGGTTGCCATAAGGTCAACAGATTGTAAGACGCTTAATGCTACTTGCCCGATCGTAATGCCGACATCTTTCCACTGGGCCTGCCAGCGTTGCATCCTTTCCGCAGCGCTGTCCTGTAGCTTCCCGACTCTGGCAAGGATATCCCCGCCTTTCTCAACTGTCTCATTGAGAAACGCCTGTTTTCTCTCTACGTCCGTCAGCTCACGGCCCACGATTTTCAGTTTTTCCGCATATTTCTTATTTGCTTCCTCGACGCTTACAAGAATACCCAGGTTATCTAAAATCATTTTGCTCTGTCTGCCGACTGCAAGGGATATGTCCGAAAATGCCTGAGTCACGGTCTGTCCCGTGATCTTGGTCGAGGCCCTGGCGATCTCCATCAGCTTCGCGATCTTTTTCGGATCAATGCCCAACATCATAGCCGTGCCCGCCTTTTCCATGAGGGTCATGGTGTCGATGGTGCCACGGGATATACGTTTTAGGTCGGCCACTATCTTGTCCGCCGCAACTCCGTGCGATGCGGCCATAT
>JAFDAP010000054.1 GCA_019313765.1 Deltaproteobacteria bacterium
TAAAGAGTGAGGAGTACTGATAAAAAATTGGCCCCCAAATCTAAAACCAAAGACAAAAAAGACAAGCCCGAACATCCCATCAGAAAAGAAATCCGAGGGCTTATTCTCTTAGTCGCGGCCGTCATCTTAGGCGGGAGTCTTTTGTCCGATAATCCCGCGGATCAGCTTATCTGGAATGTGACAGGGTCCTTGGACAAGGCGCACAACCTTTTCGGCACGGTGGGCGCTCATTTAGCAGGCACGATTTTTTTCCTGATCGGGTTTTCCTCTTTCTGGCTGATCATTATCCTGCTCGCCTTGGCCTTCCTTTCCTTCAGGGAACGTCCCATGTCATCCCCCATTAAGAGTTTCATCGCCGCTTTTGCTCTTATTGTTTCCTCTTCCGCGATCCTGAATCTGCAAATAGGCGGCAAAGTGAATTTCAGGGGCCAGGGCATTGAATCGGGCGGACTGGTAGGGTTGTTCTTAGCCGAGCACACAGAAGAATTCCTCAACTTTTTCGGGGCCTATATCCTCCTTGCCGCGATCTTCGTCATCGCCCTCATGGTAGTAACCCACCTTTCCTTAGGCTGGGTCTTTTCAAGGTTGGGTCTGTGGCTCATGGGCCTGATAAGAAGTATCACGGAAATCATAAATAAGAGAAAAGAACGGAAGAAAAGGGCACGGAAGACCCTGCAGGCCAAGGAAAAGATGAAATCAAGGCCAAAGGTTACCATTGTCAA
The DNA here is from genome assembly GCA_019313765.1 of Deltaproteobacteria bacterium. Lineage (GTDB taxonomy): Bacteria > Desulfobacterota > DSM-4660 > Desulfatiglandales > Desulfatiglandaceae > JAIOSR01. Next base: position 723 of record JAFDAP010000054.1, read on the forward strand.
GCCCAAGCCGGAACCTGAGAAAAAACCCGCACAAGAGCGGTTTACCTTTATGAACGTGGCAGGTGAATTGCAACTGCCGTCCCTGGATCTTCTGAATGACCCTCCCGAAAAAAAGGACACCCACGTGCAGAGGGAAAGCTTGGAGATGAACGCACGGCGTCTTGAGAAAAAACTGGCCGATTTCGGGGTTGAAGGAGAGGTTGTGGAGATCCTTCCCGGCCCGGTGATTACCATGTACGAATACAAGCCGGCCCCGGGAATAAAAATCAGCAGGGTGGCAGGGCTCTCCGATGATCTCGCCCTGACCCTTCGGGCGCCAAGCATCCGGATCGTAGCGCCCATACCGGGTAAGGCGGCCATAGGCATTGAAATTCCCAATAACCAGAGAGAAATGGTATTCCTAAAGGAGGTACTTGAAAGCCCCTATTACACGGAATCCAAACATAAGTTACCAATCGCCTTAGGCAAGGATATCACCGGGACCCCGGTCATTGCAGACCTTTCTAAGATGCCGCACCTCCTCGTGGCCGGGGCCACCGGAGCCGGCAAGAGCGTTTCCATAAACACCATGATCGAAAGCCTCCTTTTTAAGGTCTCACCGGACATGGTCCGCTTTCTGATGATCGACCCAAAAAGAATCGAGCTTTCCACGTACCATGACATTCCTCATCTGCTTCATCCGGTGGTTACTAACCCGAAGGAGGCAACAAAGGCGCTCAGATGGGCCGTGGCAGAAATGGAAAGGCGCTATATGCTCCTTTCGGACCGGGGGGTCAGGAATATTGACACGTATAACCGTAAGATATTAAAGGAGCAAAAGGCCGGGAAAACCCTGCCCTATATCATCCTTATCATTGATGAATTGGCCGATCTCATGATGGCCTCCTCCAGGAATGTGGAAGAATCGATTACCCGGTTGGCCCAAATGGCCCGTGCAGCAGGCATCCACCTGATTATCGCGACGCAGCGGCCGTCCGTGGATGTCCTTACCGGGGTTATCAAGGCAAATTTCCCTGCCAGGATATCTTTCCAGGTTTCCTCAAAGGTTGACTCCAGAACCATTTTAGACGCAATGGGTGCGGAGCATCTTTTGGGAGAGGGGGACATGCTGTTTATGCCGCCCGGGGTTGGCCGCATCACGCGAATTCATGGGGCATACGTCTCTGAAAAAGAAATACAGAACGTAACCGATTTCTTGAGGAACCAGAAAAAGCCGGAATATGACACCTCCATTCTCACTGAAATAGCCAGGGATGAGCAGCCGGATGAAGAGGAAATCGAATTAGACGAAAAATACGATGAGGCTATAGAAGTTGTTGTTAAAACAGGACAGGCATCCATTTCCATGCTGCAGCGCAAACTCAGGGTTGGCTATAACCGGGCAGCCCGGATGATTGAGGCCATGGAAATTGAAGGAATTGTGGGGCCTTCGGACGGGGTCCGGCCGCGGGAGGTCTATGGAAGAAAGGGGACATGATAATGATAAGGGCCTTTGTACTCTCCAGTCTTATGTTGTCTCTGTTTTGCGTGAGCCCGGTATTAGGAAGCGATAATCTGTCCGGTATACTTGAAGGCATTCGCAATAAACACAATCATCTCCCGGGCCTAACAGTGAACTATACCCGGGAGGTAATCACCCGGTCCATGTCCATGTTGGGCAAACATGTAAAGGGGGACCTTGCCACAGGCCGGATTTATTTCAGTCCTCCCTATTTGCTCAGGTTAGAGCAGGAAACACCCCAGACCGAGACCATTATTGCCAACGGGGAGACGCTCTGGTGGTATATCCCTGAAAAAAAACAGGTCCATCAATATCCCTTTCTGAAATTCGGAAAGGAGTTGAAACTTCTGAGTGATATATTCCGGGGCCTTGTCCGGGTGGAGGAAACTTTTCAAGTAGCAATGCTCATGCAAGAGGAACAGGGCTCATATGGAATTGAACTCAGACCTGACCCTCCCTGGCAGGAAATTGACCGTATCGTTCTAACAGTGACAGGCGGATATGATATCCGCCAGGTGGATATCCACAACCAGTTAGGGAGTATTACCCGGTTCAAGCTTGAAGGCCTGACCGCAAAAGAAAAGTTCGATAAGAATTTTTTCCATTTCACTGTTCCGGAAGGTGTCAAACTGGTTAAGGAAGGAGGGTGAAAGAGGCTAATCTGGGTATTGTGCTATAAAGTGAGGGATGTCAGCATATTATAACCTTTGAACCCCTGGCCCAGACCTGACTTTGCACTGTCTAATTATATAGACTCAAATTTAGGAATCCGGCATGGGTTTTAATATGTTTCAATCGTGTCGCACCAGGGCGGGCTTGAACCCAGAACCTTGAACCGATTACTTTAGGTATAAGCCATAAAAAAAGATTGAGGATATCCACGAATGCCCATGAAATCACCAAAGAAAAAAAAGCCGCCCTCCCCTGCCCTTCAAAACCGGTTGTCGGAACTGGAGGAAAAGGCAGCTCAAAGGGGAATCCACATTCACTATGACCTGCTCGAAGCAGCAGGTCTAAAGCTAAAAGGGGGAATCTGCAAAATCAACGGAGAATACCACATCTTTGTTGACAAAAGAAAATCATTCGCTGACAGAATAGATTTTCTCCGGGATTATCTCGATAACCCGCTTCCCGATGACATCCCTAATCATTGACTATTGAAAATTGACTATTGCAGATCATCAATGAAAAATGACGATGCTATTGACCAATGGGAACCTAAATCATCAATCGAAAACCGTCAATCGAAAATCATCAGGGTTGATAATGGGGCTTGCGATAGTACTGCTGGCAATTTCCCTGTGGCAACCTGAAATATCGAATGCCAAACAGGATCATCCCTGGTTGAACAGGATCACCTCCACGGATGCCCTTGTGGTCGCAGACCCCGATGGCCGGCTCCTCTATAAGAAAAATGAGGAAATAAAATTTGTCCCAGCCTCCACGCTCAAGCTCTTGACCGCCCTTTGCGCAATCCATTACCTCGGGTCCTCCTACCGGTTCAAGACGGAATTTTACGTGGACACTGACTCTAATCTTAAAATAAAAGGCTATGGAGACCCCCTCCTGATATCAGAGGTATGGCAGGAGATCGCGCATGGCCTCGCGAAAAAGGTCCGGGGTTTTAAAGACCTGATAATAGATGATACCTGTTTTTCACAACCCGTAATCATTCCGGGACGAAACAACTCGACCAATCCTTATGATGCTCCGGTAGGTGCCTTGTGCGCCAATTTCAATACGGTTTTTTTTGATCGCAATGAACAGGGCAGGATTGTCCCGGCAGAAGCCCAGACACCCCTTATCCCGTACGCACGGAAAAAGATCCGTTCGTTGGGGCTGAAAAAGGGCAGATACACCTTTACCCACGACCAGGATGAAGCTGCGCGTTATGCAGGAAAACTCTTGTTGCATTTCCTGAAACAGGAGGGTGTAAATAGCCTCGGTAAAATTCGCCCAGGTGTTGTAAAACCTGAAGACGAACTGATATTTACATACCGATCCAGGTTCACATTGGAGGCGGCCCTGAAAAAAATGCTGGAATTTTCAAATAACTTTATGGCAAATCAGATCCTTATTGCATTGGGCGCACACGTTTACGGCCCGCCCGGCACATTAACCAAAGGCGTCCGGGCAATTTATGGCTATGCGGAAAAGGGGCTTGACCTAAAATCCATTAAGGTTGTGGAAGGCTCGGGTATTTCCAGAAAAAACCGGGTTTCAGCGCTTGACATGCTGGCCATCCTGAAACGATTCAAGCCCTACCGGCATCTTCTCAAAAGAAAAGACAACGTCCTTTTCAAGACAGGTTCCCTCAAGTGTATCAGGACGCGGGCTGGCTATGTAGAAAAAAATGGCCGGGGACCTTACTGCTTTGTTATATTTCTGAACCGGCCCGGTCCGGATATGGATAAGTTAATAGAGAGTGTGAGAGGTGCTATTGCCAGGCAGTAAAAATATTTATTCTCCCCCTGCCACGCACACACGATTTCTGCCCTCACGCTTGGCCCTGTACATGGCCTCACCCGCCCTTCCGGTGAGTAAATCCAATATTCTTCATCAGGGTAGGCCCTTTCAAACCAGCTCTGTTTGTCCGGAAGATCTTCAATGGTATAGCCGAAAAGCTCTGTAAATTTCGGATTGAAATATTCAAAGGTCAGATCCGGTCTTGTGATGGTGACCCCAAATGGTGAGGACTCGGCTAACTGCCTGAACTGTCTATCACTTTCAGACAGCGCCTCTTCCGCTTGCTCTCGTCTATCGGCCTCATTCTCTAAATGCTTGACCCTTTGTTCCAATTCTTCATATGTAGGCTTACTAGCCATCGGAAAATCCTCCAATTACCCTTGATGGACTCGTAAAAAACCCTTTTAAAATCATTCCACCGATATAACCGCTGCCCGCACCAAGCATCAATTATCCAGGATTTCGCTGATTTTCCGGGATAACTGTTCCATGCTGAATGGTTTCTGAATAAACCCGTCACAACCCCGCCCTAATATCTCCTTTGCCTGGCCATCAATGCTGTACCCACTTGAAAGGAGCACCTTTATGTCAAGATTGATTTCCTTCAATCTGTCATAGGTCTCTCCGCCACCCATCTCCGGCATGATCATATCCAGGATGACCATGTCAATTCTGTCTCTGTTTGTCTCATAGACCTCTATGGCCTCTTTTCCATCCTTGGCCGTCAAGACCTCATAGCCGAATATCTCTATCATCTGCTTGGCAACTTTAAGAACCATGTGCTCGTCATCTACCAGGAGTATTGTTTCTGATCCCCGGGAGATTTCAACGCGCTCTTCCTTTTCCGCTGTATGTGCACTGACCTCTGCTTTTGTCGCTGGCAGATAAATACTGAAGGTCGTGCCAACACCTTTCTCCGAATCAACATCTATGTATCCGCCGTGACCTTTCATGATACCGTAGACCGAAGCCAATCCAAGTCCGGTGCCTCTTCCCATTTCTTTGGTGGTAAAAAAAGGTTCAAAGATACGTTCCTTTGTTTCATTGTCCATACCGGTTCCTGTGTCCCTGACTGTCAATAAGACATAGTTCCCGGGCTTAGGTGCATACAACTTGCCTTTTATTTCCTCGTGGGTTGTATTCCCCGTCTCCAGGAAGAGGCTCCCGCCGTAAGGCATGGCATCTGCGGCATTGACAAACAGGTTCAACAAGGCCTGCTCCATCTGCCCCTGATCAGCCTCAATGGAGTACAGGTTCTCAGCAAGCCCTCGATGAATCGTGATCTCCTTTCTGGCCCTGCCGAACGTGTAGGCTATTTCTTCTACCAACCGGTTAAGATCAACGGGCTTAACCTCATATTTGCCTTTCCGGGCGTACCCGAGAAGCTGGGCGGTCAGCCTGGCCCCGCTTTGAACCTGTTTTTCAATATTTTTCAGCCTTTCATAATTCGGGTGTGAGGGGTTCATGCCTAAAAGAGCTAAAGAGACGTTTCCCTGGATGGCCATGAGCAGGTTGTTAAAATCGTGGGCAATGCCGGCAGCCAGAGTGCCGGCTGTTTCCATCTTCCCGGACTGGATAAGCCGGGCTTCCATACGTTTTTGATCTGTCACGTCGCTCAAAATAACAATGGCCCTATTCTCATTGTCTTTGAGGGGCTGGAGGTAAAGTGAAACCTGCCTGTCCTTCAGTATCACAGGCGAATCAAGGGGAATTGATTGTGCCCCGCTAAGCACATTATCCAGAAGGGCTTTGATCCTCAGACGATCAGGTGACGAAAAGAGGTCAATGAAATTTGAGGCCAATAACTCTTCCTCCGGTTTGCCGGCAAGGGAGAAAGCGGCCTGGTTGGCGTAAACAATTTTTGCTTCAGGGGTGATTTCCAGTATCCCTTCAGACATACTCTCCAAGACAATCTCAAAATGCCTTTTGACGGATAGCAGTTCCTTGGTTATCTCCCTGGAACGAAGAGATTCCAGTCCTACTGCTGCTCTTGGAGGGTGAGGTGAAATCCTTTGATCCGATTGATCAATAGCATCAAAGACATGCCGGGCCATTTCCTCAAGCGGGCCTTTTGCAATACATAAATTTGCTCCGATTTCAGTGAAATCCTCCTCTTCTTCGGCGGCAATGGCAGAAAGGATAATAACGTAAAGGTTTTTAAACTCCGGCATCTTGCGGATAATACGGCATAGCGTTTTCCCGCCAATATTAGGCATTATCAAGTCAATGAGCATAACGTCCGGGACATAGGTCCCCAGTATACCCAGGGCGGATATGCCGTCTTTTGCCGTTAAGACCTCATGTCCTTCTTTTTCAAGCACATTGGTCATTACCTCCAGTATTAGCCGATCATTATCAACAACCAATATCTTCTTGCTCATGAGGCCACCTCCTTACTAACCGGACATTTTACGTACCCTTTATTGCTTCATTCATGGCCGCATCGAATTCCCTGATCTCCCGATCGAGATCGCCCAATGCCTCATTCGCTTCTCCAAGATCCCCTTCTCTTCCCAGGACCTCAAGGCGATAGGCCGCATCATATGCACGTTTGGCTGCAAAGTTGGCCACAGAACCTTTCAGGCTATGGGCAGCATGCTCCAAGACCACGGCATCACCGCTGGATATTCCTCCCTGGATCTGCTTCATCTGATTGGGATAATCCTCTAAGAATATCTCTATGATTTCCTTTAACAAATCCATGTCCCCGCCAACATTCTCAAGGGCCTCGGTCATGTCAAAAACCTGCTCCGAAAACTTGGTTTCATTTGTAGCTGTCATAACAACGTTCCTTTTTTTGTCGAGTTTTTCCCGGGAACTTACTGCCGAGAATATAGAATTGTTTGCAATCTAAAATCCCCCCCGGCCCCTTTAGAAAAAGGGGGAAATCTTTGAAGTTAAACTTTTGTCATGAGGGTTGCTTCTATTGTTCTTTTTAATTCCGTTAAATCAAAGGGTTTGGACAAGATGGCCTCTATGCTGTATTGCTTCAACCTTTCAATGTTTTCCTCGGTCGCATAGCCTGTAATAACAACAATCCGCGTGTCGGGGCTGGCCTGTTTGATTCTGCCGGCCAAATCAAAACCATTAAGCTGCGGCATAAGCAGGTCTAAGAGGACAAGGTCCGGTTTTGAATCTCCAATAAAAAAGGCGGCATCCAAGGGATTGTTGAAGGTCTTGAGCTGGTACAGATATGGCATATCACCGGTCGAGAAGACTTTTTTCAATATATTCAGGATGGCGTTATCATCATCAACGGCCACTACTAACTTCTTTTCCTCTATTTGCAGGAAAGCAGGAATGGGCACGCCCTGTTCACTTAAAAAATGCCTCAGGTCCTCTTTTGTGACCTTGTATCTGCCTCCGGGGGTTCGAGCCGCGTTCAGCGCACCCTTCTTTATCCAGTTGGTGACCGTCACCCGGTGCACGCCTAAGATTTTTGACAGATCCACTGATGAATAGCTTTCGTCATAAATTCCCATGTCTTGTTCTCCTGCGCTATTGTCCCTGTACCAGCCATTTTTTTATCCAAAACAGAAAGTTGATGGTCTCGTAAAAAGTTGCTTCGCGTCTTTTTAGTCGGCGGATGAGGGCTTCCCCTCCCCCGCCATTTGAAGTGAATTCAAATGGTTCCACCCTCTCCGAGGCGTAGGCTCTACGAGCCGGAGGCCCACCCCAGGCCGGGGCTTAATCGCCCTCGGCCTGTTGATGGACTTTTTACGAGTCCATCAAAGTTGA
>JAFDAP010000055.1 GCA_019313765.1 Deltaproteobacteria bacterium
TACTCGGCGGAGGAGGGCTACCCCTCCCCCGCCATTTGAAGTGAATTCAAATGGTTCCACCCTCTCCGAGGCGTAGGCTCTACGAGCCGGAGGCCCACCCCAGGCCGGGGCTTAAGCGCTCTCGGCCTGTTGATGGACTTTTTACGAGTCCATCAACTTTATGTCGTTCGATGCGCCGCAAAACCAACTGAACCTGTGAACGGGTACGATAGCACATGCCCTGTGGGAAGTGTTTCAGGAGTGGCGGATTAATAGAGAACGTCAAAGTCCAAATAGCAGATAGAGAAAAATCCCCCTCAACCCGCCAGAGGCGGGTAAATCCCCCTTTAAAAAAGGGGGAAGATTATGAAAAAACTTGCTTTTTATTAAGTACAAAACATGATGGCCTCGTAAAAAGGCGAAATGTTCTTTTTTCCGTCATTCCGTCCCGGATCGTAGTCCGGGATGACGGCCAAGCCGGAATGACGAACTTTGGGACTTTTTACGAGATTGTCAAACATAAGTTCCCCCCTTTTTTAAAGGGGGTTAGGGGGGATTTTAAAATAGGGCAATTATTGTTGTAAAATTATTAGGTTAGGGCTCAGTTTGACTTAGCCCTGGGCGGATTAAAACGAGATATCATAAGTTGCGAATATGGGTCATATTATCTGCATAGTTAGTCAAAAAGGCGGTGTCGGGAAAACCACAACGGCAATCAATTTGTCGGCGGCCTTTGCCGTAGCTGAAAGGAACGCCTTACTGGTAGATTGTGACCCACAGGGAAATGCGACTACGGGTATGGGGATCGACAAGACAAGATTAAAAAAATCTCTTTATCATGCCATGACCGGAAAAGTGATGGTAAAGGAACTCATTACTGAAAGCTCTCTTGAATTCTTAAAAATCCTTCCTGCACGTATCGATCTCATCCGCGCCGACGAGGAACTGAGGTCAAAACCTTGCAAAGAAATGATATTGCATAATCTTCTCAGAGATCTCAAGGAGACATATGACTATATCATTATCGACTCCCCACCCTCACTAAGCCTCCTTACAGTAAATGCCTTAACCGCTGCAGATTTGCTGATAATTCCTCTCCAATGTGAATTTTACGCTTTAGAGGGACTCCGCTATCTATTGAAGACCTTTCAGATCTTAAAGAAAAAATTCAATCCCGACATCAAAATTGCCGGAATACTTTTGACCATGTTTGAGACAGGGGAAATAATTTCCCAGCAAATTGCAAAAGCGGCCCGATATCATTTTAAAGATATGGTATTCAAAACCGTGATCCCAAGAAATGTGCACTTGCGGGAGTCCTCCAGTCACGGGAAACCTCTTGTGCTGAAGAATATTATGTCGCATGGATCCCAGAGTTACCTTAAACTGGCTCGAGAGTTTATGGAAAGGTGATCCAGAGCCATGAATCCCATAGCCATCAAGCTAAGCAAATTACCAACGGAGATATCACAACTTTGGGGTTTAAATCCCAAACTACAAGCACCAAATTACAAACAATATCCAAATCTCAAATACAAATGACCAAAACAATGGCGAAGTGAATTCGAGTGAACTTTTATATGCCTTTGATAAGGCAAGAACCCCAAATATCGGCCACATTTTCAGGTTCACCCTGCTGAACAAACTGGGACTGATAAAAACAGTCAAATTCGGTTTCCCCGAAACAATGAAGATACGGCGTGTTTTGATATTGTAATTTGGAATTTATTTGGAATTTGTGATTTGTGGTTTGGTATTTTTTAAGTTTTCCGCTGGCGATATCTTTAGCTTGACGGCTATGGGGGTAGGGGGGATTTTAGATACAGCAATTATTGTTGTAAAATTACCACCTTAACTTGCAGTTTGACTTAGCCCTGACTATCCCAGGATCTAATCCATTATCGAATATGAGATAATATGATGAAAGGAGTATTCCAAATGAGAATTACAGATTCGGAAGTGATCAAGAGTGGTGAAAAGGACTTAATTGATGCAATAACCGGTGATCTGGACTGGGGTGCAATAGAAGAAATTTTCCGGAGAGACCATAAACTGGGGATTGGAGAAGATGTTGAATGTAAGAAAGGCGATATTGTTGTCTATAATAATCAGGTCGCATATAGGTTGGAATTCGATGTTAAAGTCGCCCTCTCTGTCCTCCTTGATAGAGAAGGGAACTACGTCTCAGTGACAAGTTTGGGTGATGTGCACAAAACAAATGAAGCAGATGAAAACGGTATGTTGGGAGAACCGGAAGAACAATCAACTCCGGGGGATAATACGGAATCCGAGAATGGGTATGAAAAGGCCATGGCGGAAATCGATCAGTCTGATCATCCGGAAAATTCTGACATGGTGGAGCAAGAGCCACTTGCTGAAGATTCAGAGGAAAAAATTTCCCGCGTAGCATCTCAGGCCGGGGATATAATAGCGGAAATGGATGATGACAGATAGGTTATGGTGGAAAAGGCTATGAAACAGAATGACCTTACGGCACGTGAAATCAGAAACCTGTTCGATCAGACCCTGAGAAAGCGCATCGAAGGTTTGGTCGGAACCAGCGTTGGGTCAGGGACATTGCTCTTAAATTGTGCAACCATATCATGTCTTATCCTGCTTACAGAGCGCGAAAACGAGATCGAGGAATTTGGCCTCGACCCATCTGAACGTTATACTCAAGAGACATTCCTTGATGAATTGGCTGAAATGGGTCTCGAATCAGATGCAGAACTAAAGAAAGCGCTCCAGGAGATGACTCAAAAGGGATACACCCGTGTTGACGCTGATGGAAGATTTTCTCCCGAGAAACCGACCATAAGTATGGCCCATCTCCTTGATCGCATTTTTCCCGGAATGCCTGGGATGAATCTTATAGCCTACTTTATTCAAACCATGGATGAGGTGCAATCCGGGCGAAAAGACCTGGAATTTGCAATCAGTCAGTTTGACCAAACACTACGGATGAAGGGCGTTTCCTTGAAAAAGGAGAAAACCGGACCAGGACCTGATAAGATCTTTAAGCCGCCTGTTAAGCGGGTAACCCCGCTGAAGAAAATTAGGTTACCCCGTATTTCTCATTCTGAATCAAAGATCCTGTCTTCCAGTGGCCATTCAGGCCAGAAGGAGATTAAAGATGTTCATTTTGGAGAACTTTTATCTGGGCAAGATGAGTCACCAGAGAGTTGTCCGGAGATCTGTGAAGAAAATAAGGCCAAAAAGTTAGATATGGAAGCAGATGAAAAAAGGGAGGCGTCAGGCGAGCAGAACGAAACCGAGGGCGTTTGCGCGGAACCCGAAATATCTTCAGGGACTTTACAAGAGATACTTTCAGAGCCTGGCGCTGAAACGGTGGATTTAGCCGGTGAAGAGGATTTAGTGTTTTCGGAGTATGAGGAACAAGAGGAAGGCCTTTCAAAGCATTCGGAAACCGATTCAGAACAGATCAAATCGGTCCGGCCGGAAGAAACATTACCGCCGTCAGAAAAAGAATATGGCACAAAAAGTATTCCGGAAGAGCACGGTCCGGCTAATGCCGATAATATCATAGAAAAACGCATTGCCGCCTTTGAGGAAGATCTGGCTATGCAATGCCCCATATGCAAGTCAGCCAAGGTTCAAGCAAATGAAACTGCTATGGGTAAGGTCTATTACAAATGTTCCAATAAAAACTGTAATTTTGTAAGCTGGGGCAAACCGTATCATCTGGTTTGCCCGCAATGTAATAACCCATTTTTGGTTGAAACTGGTGACAGGGATGGAAAAAAGATTATTAAATGTCCGAGGGCAACATGCCGCTATCGGCAAAAATCCCCCTTGGAAATTGCGGACGAACAGAGTGAGAAAGCCGGATCATCGTCTAAAGAACCAGCCAAAAAACCCGTGATTTCCCGGAAACCCCGCAAGAGGGTAGTTAGAAGGAGAGTGGTTCGAAGAAAATGATAGAGGCCAAAATCATCGATTCTGAGGTGATTCAAGAAAAAGAGAGGCATTGAATTATGGCACTTATTCTTATAATAGATGATGAGACTGAAATCCGGGAAGTGCTCCGACAAATTTTGGAGCGTGCCGGATATGAGGTCATGGAAGCGTCTGATGGTAGGGAGGGGATAAATCTTTATCGCGAGAGACAAGCTGACCTGATTATCACGGACATCGTCATGCCCAAGAAAGATGGCCTTGAGACCATTACGGATCTAAGGATAGAGTTCCCTGGATCGAAGATCATTGCTATTTCCGGCGGTGGCCGTCTCGATCCAAAACCTTATTTGGAGCTTGCTGAGGGCTTTGGCGCTGATCGTCTATTAACCAAGCCCTTTGGGCATGAGGAATTGTTAGAAGCTGTTCAAGATCTTTTGGGGAGAAGTGACACCTGATTTGAACTCTGTGATAAGAATAAAAAGGCAGGGCCTATGGCAAGGACCCTGCCTTGTAAAGAGGGATGTAACATGAAGTATAAGAGATTAGGCTGAACGTTGACTATCCAACAGGGTGATCGACAAAATTGCTTCCCGAGATGCCGTTATTTTCCTGATGCAAATCTCTCTTTACATTTTCTCGAAGATTGCCAGTGGAAAAGATGCACATACATCCGAGAAGCCTTTAATTAAGCGCCAACTCAACTCTCTCTTTTGATGAATAACCTTTGGAGGCTTTGGGCCATCACATGGTTTATGTATTGTGTGTTAAAGCCATTTGTTGGCGCTTAAGAAACTTGATTCCATTATTCCAATTGTGAGCGAAGCGAACTTAAGTTCTATATCGGCAAAAGATCAAAGTCACTTTAGTACTATTTTTTGTGCAATAATCATGCACAAAGGCTACCCTTTTCGCCACTTTTTTTAAAAGCATTGAAACATTAAACAGTTAACCTTGTTGCGATAAAAGTATTCTGAATCAACCCTGTGTCAAAGTCGCTCTTTTCTGTTAAATTTCTGATATGGCCTGTCAATCTTTGTCATTGTGCCGTGAATACAGGGAAATATCACCTTGATAGATTGCCATAAATGTAAACATTATTATGTCACTTGGGATAAGCATTTTCCCCATGGCTGTAAGGCTATGGGGTTTAAATCTAAACAGCTTCCTTCAGTAACAGTGTTTGTTAGTTCTAATCGAGAATGTCTTCTATATAAGGTCAAAATTTTGACACATAGTCAAAATCAGGACCGAAGCCGCCATGATATAAATTCAGACAACCCCTAAAATAAGGTTAATAGTTTGTAATAATTGGATAATATATTTATGAACCAGGGCTATACGCGGGACTCAATGTTCCAGCCTGGACCAGACCCATGAAATAGTAAAGCTCTTTCGTGATGTTTTGAATGCTGTCGCGCCGGGTGTGGCCTTGATAACAGAGACCAATGTGCCTCACAAGGAAAACGTGTCCTATTTCGGCAATGGTCATGATGAGGCGCAGATGCTATACAACTTTGCATTGCCCCCTCTTGTCCTCCATACATTTTACACCGGGGATGTCACGGCCCTGTCCAGATGGGCGGGTGGGAAGGGCAAAGGAATATGGCGGATATGTCTCATATAAAACAGACCGGAACGGCATGGAAGTTCCTTATGAGATCAATATAACCTGGTTCAGCGCCCTTAGAATTGAAAAAGACAAATGTCAAGAATTTGGCATTTGTCATAAAATCAGGGCGAAATCCCCTGTTTTATTCCTGTTGCCGTTTCCTTAGTATAATCTAAAGTGCCTGTAATTATTAAATAACTTTTCGGTCACTACTTTGGCATAGTTTCTGCTTTAATAGGCAAGTGGTGATGTGTTTCCCGTAACCGTGAACCCGCCGGAGGCGGGCAAGCCCTGAACGGTGAACCCCTGGCCCAGACCGACCATCGGCACTATCTATACGAAAAGTATAGTCTAAGCCTACTCAAGCACGGGTTTGGAATCATGCCATGAGTTGCACCAGGGCGGGCTTTGAACCTGTGAACGCCTGCGCAGAATGTAAATTGAATGTGGAAGGAGCTGTATAATGGAAGATTTACGGCCGGAAATTGACCGACTAAAGAGAGAGTACGTAGAAACGGAACGGGTTTATTCAGATGAAAAGGCTTGCCTTTTAAAAGTGATTAACATCTTTGGCACGGTTGTGGATAAGCATGCAGAATTCGCAGAAGAACGCCAAGCCATTAAAGAAATGCTCAACTCGGAAAACGCACTTCCTCTGGATCGGATACAGGCGGAGATAGGCAAACTGCGAAGCAGGATATTTACAGAAGAGACTAAAGCAGGGCCTGATGAAAGCGACACCGAAAAGGTAAATGAAATAAATAAGCGCCTGTTTAAGGCATGTAGAAACATAAAGAGGATCATGCTGCCGTTTTTTGATGGCTTTTATCCCGTCACCAAGGAGTTGAAAGAAAAAGCGGATGGTATAAACATCAGGTGCCATTCGGAGATGGCAGAGGCCGAATTGGATGAGCCTACCAATGCCTTTCTGAGTTTTGTTAAAGGACTTAAAGGCAAGATTTCAGAAGATTTCGGATATGTCAACAAGACCTTTCTCATGCTTTTAAAACATGTAAAGGAACTGGAGAATATGTTGTCGAGTGAGTTTGGTGGGAATGACAGGTTAAGGGAGATCGAGCACTTTGAGATAAAGATCAATAAAGAGGTGGGCTCTATTGTCAATTCTTTTGATATTCATGCCAGAATCAGTGAGATAAAAAATGCAGTCGTTACAAAATTGAGCAATATAAAACGATTAGTTGCCAAAAGAAAAAAAGATGAATTAAAAAGATCAAAGCGGACCAAGGGAAGCATAAATAAACTCAAAAATCAAATCGTGAATGCGGAAAAGGACGCCCATAAAATGTCCAAAAAGGCGGAACATTTTCGAAAAGCCGCCAAAAAGGACGGCCTCACCGGCCTGCACAACCGCAGTTCCTTCGATGAAAGACTAAAGGATACCTTGGAACTGTTTAACAATGGGGGAGAAACTTTTTTAGTCGTCCTTTTCGACGTGGATAATTTTAAGTCTATCAATGACACGTTTGGTCACGTGGCAGGAGATAAGGTTTTGAAGGTGGTGGCCCGGACACTAATAGAAAGCTTTCGAAAAAACGATTTCATAGCGCGTTATGGCGGAGATGAATTCGTTGTTATCATTGAAGGCTTGAGCGAAGAGATGGCACATGAAAGAACCGAGAAATTCGCGAAAAACTTCAGTGAAAAACGCTTTACTTCGACCATGGCGGGTAAAGACATCAATATCAATATTAGCGCCGGAATCGCTGTGGCCAATGCAGGAGAGGACCCTGATGATCTCATCCGCCGCGCGGACCTGGCCATGTACGATTCGAAAAAGAAGAAACATTCTATTTGACCTGAGATTTGCCTCACATCTAAGGATTTTCCGCGACGGTTAGCGCCCCTATATTATTTCAAGATATCCACAATCGTTCCCTCTAACTCATTCTGAGTTTCGATGGATTTGATATTAGCTTCATAGGCTCTCTGGGCAAGTATCATGTTAACCATCTCTTCTGCCAAATCCACGTTAGAGTTCTCTCCCGTCCGGACATTAGCGCCCTCTTCATGAGGTATGGGGTTTTCGGGGGTGTCAATCCTTTGAATTGATACCTCGACCCCACCATTTTGGCCTTCTTCCAAAATGGTCCTGCTCTTTTTAAAGCCATCGGTATTCATATTGGCTACATTATTCGATACTACAGCCACCTTCTTAGAAAACGCATTCAGTGCTGATGAAGCAGCAAAAATTCCATCTATCATGGTTAAATTGCCTCCTTTCAGTTATGTTGTATTTGCTCAATAAGCCGGGGCTTTCACCACTACCCCCGTATCAAGTACGGGGCAGGCCCTAACCCTCAATACTGTTGAGTTAAGGGAGCTGTCTATGAATCTGATACCTTCCACAAACATCGTAGGGCCCCGCTTTGCGGGACCGAAAAGGCGGGACCCTACGACGGCATATAGGAGAAGCCTAAGAAAACCCTTAATTCCACAAAAAAACCCGCCTTCGAAGGGAGAAAGCGGGCCTATATTTTGTCCACCTGGCAACCCC
This sequence comes from Deltaproteobacteria bacterium, assembly GCA_019313765.1. Taxonomy (GTDB): domain Bacteria; phylum Desulfobacterota; class DSM-4660; order Desulfatiglandales; family Desulfatiglandaceae; genus JAIOSR01. The sequence continues at coordinate 8,022 of JAFDAP010000055.1, forward strand.
GCTGACTTATCCCGTTAATCCGGGACTTAGACCGGAAGCTTTGCGCCCCTACCTTTCGGAAGGTTTGCCCTTCAGCAAATAAATTTTTTATTGGTCAAATATGATGGTCTCGTAAAAAGTCAAAAAACATCATTTTTTGTCATTCCGGCGAAAGCCGGAATCCAGTGTATTCAGAAACTTATGACTGACCTGGACCCCGGCTTTCGCCGGGGTGACGACTTTTTACGAGTGCATCAAATATGATAACCTCGTAAAAAGTCGTGAAACGCCTTTTTACTCGGCGGAGGAGGGCTACCCCTCCCCCGCCATTTGAAGTGAATTCAAATGGTTCCACCCTCTCCGAGGCGTAGGCTCTACGAGCCGGAGGCCCACCCCAGGCC
>JAFDAP010000056.1 GCA_019313765.1 Deltaproteobacteria bacterium
CGATCTATTTAAAGAACCTTGTCGTATTGTGAAATTTTGAGTCAATGGATTTCGTTAGGACTGGCAAACGTAATATGAAAAATCCATGGAATTGCCGTTTATAGCAGCTAAAGTATAAGTAAAAGGTCGAGATAGACCTATACAATATGTTGTGTTATAAATATCAAAGGCAGAGCTACTATAGCTCTCCTTACTTATTTTCCAAGGGAAGGGACGTCCAGTGCTACCAGGGACAAAAAGTCCTATCTTTCAGTCTTAAATTCCTCCTTTAGTACCTGGGGCTCGTACCATCAAAACCGGCACATTTGCAGAACGGAGGATCTTATCAGCTACGCTTCCCCTGACCCATCGTGTTACCCCAGAATACCCATGAGTTGCAATAAGAAGAAGATCGATATCATTATTCATAGCGTAATCGGCGATGGTCTCCACTACCCTCCCTACAATAACCTCCGCATGTAGCGCCGCCCCCTCATATTTGAGCCGGTTCACAATTTTGTCGAGGTAGTCTTTGGCAATAGATTTCGTTTCGGATCCCCTTTTCGCTAACACTTCAGAGTCAATTGGATAATCTCCATGATAAGGTATCTCAGGCTCCACCACACGCACCAAGATGACATCACTTATGTGGAATCCCTTAATAAAAGCATCCAAATGAGGGAGAACACACTCAGCAAGCTCAGAGCCATCTAATGGGACCATAATTTTGCTATACATTGTCCTTCCCTCCTTTCTCACCTAATCCTTTTAAGCCAAATGGGAATATAAAAAATAACCTCTTAACCTCGTAAAGAATGCAATTCTATTAATAGGTTTTGAGATTCCAACAGGACGGATTGCTTCCATTCCGAAGCAAGGAAAAATATTTTGAGGCGTTTCTCCATCGATAACCTCCTCTGAGTGGAGGTTAAAAGGTTGAAGGGAAAATCTCTATTTGAAGAAGCCACAAAATGGTGCTCAAGTCAAGAGAAATCGGCTTTCAGAATCGGGCCAGAATTTAAGATTTTGCTCTGATAAAGGGGAAGCTAAATCCCGTATATAGTGGTGCTTTACTGAATCCCCAGACTTACACTTACTTACCATAAGAGTTGGTTCTAAAGGCTCAATTTCCTTATGACTGGGATTCCAAACCTTAAATAATCATCCGATATAAACTACCCAAATAAACTGTTATCTGAAACCAGTCCACGCGGTCGTTTTTCCAGCTCAACTGCCCAAACTATCAAATCCTTATCTGAAAAAATTGGTTTTTGCCCTCGGAGATTTTGCTGGCAACGACCGCATTTTTCATGGAAAGTATTTGTTGTCGTGAAATAATGTCGAATACTGCAATCATCCACTAGGCGACAAGCGGCACATTCATACTTCACTTCTCCCTTGACACACCCAAATAACTTGCCACAGATGATACATTTTCGTCCCATGGCCAACATCTCCTTTCTCAGTTTTTAGGTTTTTTACTCCCGCCATAAGAAGATTTTTCCTGACATGATACATCATTTACAATATTTATAAGCAATTTATGTGCCAGATGTTGGGGTATATTCAAATTAAAGCCCAATATATTGCGATTTATCTAAAACCCGGGTTCGGTGAGAAAAAAGAAAATGAGGGCAATGGTCCGTCCTTCTTCCGTCATCAGTGGAGTGTAACGCATCTCGTTTCGACAAATTGGTCGAATATGCCCTCCAGTTTCGACATTAACTGCCTGAGCCGGGCGTCCCACGGTGTATTTATTATATCGTTTTATACAATAAATATTAGTTATTTCTTATGGTTAACTTCATTTAGGATCCCATTGGCACAGGTAATGCTATTAGTAAACAAAAAAGCGACAATATGGGAAAAAGAGAAGGCAGGGAAAGGAAGGAGGGGATAAAATGAAGAGAATCATAAGGCCGCTTTGGCTTCGATTAGTCTTGCTCTTCTTTATGATTCCAATTACTTCACTTCAGGCTCAAACGGGATCGGAAGAACCACAAGATGATGAACCTATCCTGATGGGGCACATAACCTATGTCGAGGGACGGGTGTTTGAAAATCTGCCTGACGAAGAAGACCGGACCGCCCTTGTAAAAGATGCCCCTTTTGGCATGGATGATGTCCTTTGTTCCGAAGAAGATGGAAGAGCGGAAGTCATAATGCCGAACAACACATGGGCCAGGATAGATGGCGAAACACAGATTCAACTCATCGCACTCCAAGGGAATATAACCGAAATTGATGTGCCTTACGGATTAGCCCGATTCTATAACAAGGGTCCTGATGCGGTTATAAGAGCTACGACGCCCTTCGGCCACGCGACGGCACCGGTGGGAACCTGCTTTGATTTGTACGTACGAGATGACGCTGTAGAAGTGATCGCTTTAAAGGGAACGATTGAGTTTGTTCAAATGCCTGACGGGGTGAAGTTCAAGGTGTTTGAAGGCTCATCGTCCATTGTTGCGGACACCTGGCAGGTGACTGCCGCAGAAGTGTATAGGGATCCTGATTGGGAGAGGTGGAACGAGGATAGAGACAACCTGTGGCAAAAAAGGGCTCAACAAAAAGGGGAATCGGCGCAATACCTTCCCCGGATGCTTCATCAAGAGGCCTATATCCTAGATGAATACGGCAGGTGGGTAGAAGTTTACTACGAAGGAGAGCACCGTTACTTCTGGCGTCCTGTTCATGTCGCTATCGGATGGGCCCCTTTTACAGTAGGCAGATGGGCGGTATGGCGAGGAGAGAATTGCTGGATTCCTGTTGAGCCATTTGGGTACGTGACCCACCACTATGGAACCTGGGTATTGGTGAACGGTATCTGGTGTTGGGCTCCCCCCGTGGCCGGCGTCAGGATCAGTTTAGACCCCCCGCCTCTTCTTACGGGATTTGCCTGGTATCCCGGAAGGGTTGCCTGGATACATTTTGGTATCCATGTGGGTTGGGTGCCGTTGGCCCCCCGTGAGCCCTATTTCTGCCGCCACCGCTGGGGACCACGTGCAGTCGTTTCCAAACATGTCAACATACGGAATATCCGTCTCAGAACAGGCAGATACAGGTATGCCAAACACGCCGTAATAATCCACAAAAATCACTTCCACAGTGTCAACAGTTACAAAAAGGTCAGGATAAGGAACATAAACAATAGCACTATAATAAACAGATATCGTGCGGTACCCATGGCCAACAATGCGGTCATACGCGATTACAGAATAGCCAGAGAGGATTACAATTTTAGTAATGTCAGAGTTACACAAAAGCCCCATGGAACCGTCATCAAAAGAACCCGGCAGAACCAATTAGCCACAAAGACAAGTCTGAATGTCAGATCCAAAACGGTTATTCAAAAAATCGAGAATACCGGGCAGGTAAAACCTCTAAAAAGATGGCGGATAAAAGGCATAAAAGACAGAAGAGATATCGTCCTTGATAATCAGGTCAAAAGACCAGCCACGTGGGTAAAACCTGAGGAGAGAAGACCGAGGAAGAAGGCAGGTGTGCCGATCAAAGATAAAAGACGGTCCCAAAGGAAAATTCAAAAAACAAGCAAGAAAGGTCTCCCTTCGTCGGTGACACTAGAAACGGTCAAACTGAAAGACCGGAAACAGATCCGAAACCAGGTGAGAAAGGAACGGATGAAAAGGACACCAGCGCCAGTAAAAATCGTCCGGGAAAGACGGAACAAAAAGGGCGGGGCAGGATCGCCGGTTGGAAAGACGATAACCGGGGTAGCAGAAACAGTACGTTCAAAACAGACAGAGAAAGGAGGACCGGTCATATCCCCTGGTAAGGCCAACAGACCGGCCACTGTAGTAAAACCTGAGGAGAGAAGACACAGGCGGAAGATAGGGGCTAATCAAAATTAGATAGTGTAAATAATTCGCCTGGTACCTTTAAATAATGCAGGCGAATATGCGAAAGAATTGTCCCGGTATATTCATTTAAATCCAGTGAGGGCGAAGATATCAGAAAAGCCTGAAGGATAATGGGGACAGGCGAATTATCCAATTCACGGAATCAATGAATCATTCGAAGGCGATATTGAAGGGAAGTAACACGATCTGATTTTATTTTTTTGGCAGGAAGCTGATTCTTAACGGTAAGAGATATTTCTTGGAGAAAAAATTGATTGCAGAAAATCAAGACACTTTTCAATATCTCCCAGTATGAAACCATCGAGGGTAGTACGGGATATCCTTGGCATCTCATCATCCTCCTTTTCTTTCAAGATAGAAAATCAACACCTGTTCGACAGCATACTCCATAAGAAAGGAATCATTATTTGCCCATTTTTTTCAATATAAGATAGCACCATAAGATCTTCATACCATTTTACAGCCTCGATAGATAGCCAAACGTTGTTACGACCCTTCCATAAGAAGAATCAGATAAAGCCCTATTTCCAAACGTCCTCCATTTTCATCCTTCTCCCAAAGCCAAACAGATCGTCCATCCAGAGGTAGAGACTGTCGAACTGGGGAAGATTCCTTACATGCCATCTAACAAAGCTGTGAAACCAGATGTTTGGTTTGTTGAAAACACAGACCCTTATACAGTTGGCGCAATCACCCTTATTGCGGACCCAGAATTGAAAGCACTTTTCTGGATTAATATACCATTTGTAGATCCCGTGGTTATTGGATAAGGTAAGTCCCTCAGTGGTGGGTTCGTCGAAGCTGATGGACTGTCCGGGACATGCCTCAGCACACTTTCCGCAAACTTCGCACATCTTCCTGACGCCGATTTCAATGGGTTTATCCGGAACCAGAGGCAAATTTGTGAGTACTTTGCTAATCCGAATCCGGGGGCCGAACCAGGGTGTGATCAAAAGGCCATTACGGCCTATTTCACCGAGGCCGGCATCGATGGCCATGGGGATGCTAAGAGCCGTATCATTACCACAGGGGATGGCCTCGTAGCCTAAATCACGAATAAAGTGGGCCATTGATGAGGCCACATGTGCCATCATTGAGTAGCCCCTGCCGCCTGCTGCAAACTCACCGTAGGCAGGAGCCGTTCTAATCAGGGTATAATCCATCTCGTGAACCATGACGATGGCATGTTTAAAATCATCGGAAATATCATCTATTGGGGTATGTTTGAGCGTACGGGGATCAAAGCGATGAGAGTAAATCCAGCGTCGATCCAGCCTGCAAATCCCCACCGCTGATGCGCCCATGTATATTGCAGCCTTTTTGATGATCCGGGTCATCTCACCCGGGTCGGAAATATCCCATTTCTGTCCTAATGGGATGCGGTCTCTCTCGGCAATTTTTGATTGGTCCGGAAACCACTCGTAGAGACCCTCATTACCTACCATGTTTCCAAATCCCCACCAGCGTTCTAAATACCATGAACCCATGGCGAAAGCCCAGTCCAGCATGGTGTAGCCTTCATCATCTTTGAAGTTATGCACCCCATAGTGCTTCTTGCCTATCTCCAGTATTTCAGCACTGGACCTTTCGTGATCCCTCGGTCTATTGAACATGGTATTTCTTTGATCAAATCGCCCGACTTCCCCGGCACCTATTTTTCTATTCCTATTCCCCTTCATGTCCAGCGCTCCTAATACTTGGTGATGCAGGTGATGCGCATAAGATTTAAGCCACCTTATGCATCAGCTCATCCAGTAGATCTGTCGCCCTTTCAGCAAAGAGTCTGTCATTGATGTGAGAATCAACTTCCAGAAAGATAAAGGGGACAGGCGCTTTATTGCTATCACTATTTGCCTGCCCCATATTAATTCCTTGCATATGGTCCATTCACACTTCCTCCCTGCCGCAGCCATAAAAAAGGATTTTCAGAACGCGCAAAAGGCCTCTCACGATCCCAATGATATAAGGAACAGCCTGTTGAAATATTAATGGAATATGGTGTTGAAGACAACTCTAACAGATTACAGCATTAAAGGGCCTGCTTCAAAACGGGCGACCATGCAAGGAGCTTCTTTCCGGCCGGAAACCCAATGAAGGTCAGAGGATGAGCCATGCTTTTAGGGCCGCGCAACTTTGTGTCAGTATACCCAGCCGAATACGCCCAGACCCAGAATGTTGGCGATCACCGTGATACCGTAGATGACGCAGAGGGTCGTGACCTTGCTTTTTATGGTTTTCATGCCGATGACAAGTATTGCGGCCACGTAGAAATGGAAATACCCGCAGAGAAAGATCAGCCATACTCCCTTGAAGGAAAGGTTCCAGAAGCCGTACTCCCATACGAGAAGATCGCCCATGTTCAGCAGGCACTCCACGAATACGCAGAAAACCGAATAGCCTATGGCCCAGAACCATTTTTCCGGAATGCCCAGAATCCTCAGTTTTCCGCCCTCGGAAAGGGTGTTGTAGAAAATGATTCCCGATATGGCGAACATGAACATGATCTCTATGTTCCAGCCAATCATGGTGCGAAGAGCCGTCTCGCCGGGAGTGGTCCAGAAGGCCGAGCGCTGGGTAAGATGAAACACCCAACCGTTCCAGGTCTCGTTGAAAAAATCCATGCCGAACACCGTAAGCCCGGCAAAAACGGCGTTCCAGTCGCCCGAGGACCTGGCCTTCCTGATCTCGTTCGTATAGATATAGAAGACTATGGCCAGCAGGGGAATAACATACCACTCCAGGGTGTTAAGATCCCTCAGGCCCTGGAGGGCCCTTTGCGATGCAGGTGTAACCATGCCGTACCTCCCCTTTCAGGCCGACGTCGGGCATGAAAAGATCCCTATCTCGTGCAGAGAAAAGGGGTTTTCAAAGGGCGTGGGCCATTTATTATCTCTCTTGCCTCAAAGGTGAACACCTACGGTATCTGTATGGGGGTCATATCAGATGTCCGCGCCCGGCGTCAAGAACGGATAAGGCTGCCTAATTCGCGCCGGGCCTGAACGGTCATTTTGCCGCAAAGGTCCCATTCTCCTTCATTGGACCCCTGAATCTTATCAGACAGGGAAAAGAAAGATAAAAGGGACAGGCGTTTTATTGCCTTGGACTCATTTAGGAGATCAATGAATCAATAGAAGACGATATCGAAGGAAATTTATACGCTCAGGTTTTATTCTTTATGGCTGGAAACTGATCCTTAAAGGGAAAGAGATGTTTTCTGAAGAAAAAATGGATGAAGGAATATTAAGACCCTTTTCAATATTTCCCAATACGAAACCATCGAGGGCGGTGCGGCCTATCCTGGCCATCTCATCATCCTCCATTTCTTTCCAGATAGAAAATCAACACCTGTTCACCGGCATATTTCACGAGGGAGCGCTTGTCATTCATTATTTGCCTGTCCCCTTTTCCCTATCAGGTACTCGATGAAAAGAGTTTAGTCGATTGTTGTCAAGACTCACCGCAACATATGGACATGCTCAGTTTGGCTGGTGATATCACTTAATACTATTTATTATTGAAAACGTTCCTTTTGAGGCTTCCCTTTTATTCGGATTCATCAAATCAAAAAGGGAATTTGAGAATCTCATGTAATGCGTTTTATCATGTGTCCTGACAGGTAAGATCATTCCGTAAGTAATAATGTAGGGTAAGACGCCGTTGTCGAGCAATATTCCATTTTTTGGAGGAAGGCAGGATACGGCCCCGTTAAGTTGAGCACACTCCTTATGTTCCCTGTCCTTCTTTTTGATCCAGTAAGGAAATTTGTAGATTATGTCTCCAATATTGAACCCTTCAGCCAGGACAGGCCTTCTGTTTCTCTTGTCTATTACAGTAATCCAATCAAATTCCCCGGGTATACGCCAGCCGTTATACCCGCCATAATCGTCTTCATTTAGGTTTTTAATTGTTTCTTCGGCATCAGGATATGAACGTGCAGGCCATATGGTTCCAAATGGAAGATTATTCCGTGTCCACATCAAACCGGTTAGTCTATCCAGGATAACTTTACCTTCAACTTCAAACCTGTTTTTATTGAATTCCCTGCGGAAATAGTCATCCAGCATTCCGCCCCAATTTGGATATCCCCGTTTGGCCGCTTCTGCAGTTGATGTTAGCAATTCCTCAATGGCTGGAAAAGAGACCAAAAAAGCAATTGCAAATTTGAGGAAATTTCTTCTGTCTATCATTTGGGATAACTCCTTACCTTACAATATATACTTCATTATAATCATATTTTTAGGCCTTTCAATTGTCAGGAATTATTGTAAAGCGTCAGGGTGAAAGGGTCCTTTGTCATATATGGGCCGTCAATAAGAAGGCGGCGTCATAATGTCCCTGCTCAAAAAATTATCCTGACTAAAATCAGTATATTATAATGCATCTTGTATGTCAAGTATAAAAAAGATACTATATATAGTAACTCCATGTCATGTGAATATCAGAATTTTATGGCTGGAATTTCAGGCTGGTTATAAAAGGGGAGGTTACAAAAGGGGACAGGCGATTTATTCCTATTTTTTTGATACGAAACCATC
>JAFDAP010000057.1 GCA_019313765.1 Deltaproteobacteria bacterium
TGTAGGTATCTCTATCTCCACCTCTCACCAATTGGCCGGGGCACTGACCATGGCAAGGTTTATCAAAAATAGATATCCTTTCATACACGTAACATTAGGGGGAAGACACATCCTCCGGCTTCAGGAATCCTTTATGAAAAGCCCCTCCTTTTTCCCCGAGTTTTGCCACAGCCTGATCATGGATAACGGAGAAAGGCCCCTCTTAAAACTGATCCGACAACTGAAAACAGGCGGGTCACTCAGGGACGTCCCGAACCTGGTCTATTTTCATGAAGACCATTTGATCTTTAATGAAAAAGGGCCCCATGAGCCGATCCCGGAAGTACCCCCTCCCGATTTCAGCGACCTTCCCCTGAAGGACTATTTAGCCCCGATCCCCATTATACCTGTCCGGTTATCCGAGGGCTGCTACTGGGGCAAGTGCACATTTTGTTCCCGTTATGATAACAAAAAGTTTCAGACCATTCAGGCCGAGATGGCCGTCAAGCAGATGGAAGAACTGCAAAGGAAATACAATATCTCCTGTTTTACGGTCAATGATGATTGCCTGACACCCACTTACTTGGAAGCATTTTCCCGGGCCATTCTGGACAGAGGCCTTCAAGTCAGTATCTCCCTCTGGTGCAAACCGGTGGGCTCTTTTACACGTGAAAGGCTGGATCTCCTTTCACAGGCTGGAGTGAGATTGATTCGGTGGGGCATTGAAACAGGGCATCCCAGAATCCTCAAGCTCATGAATAAGGGCACGAACCTGAAGGACGCCCTGAGGGTGCTCAAGGATGCTTCAGAGGCCGGAATATGGAACCATGCCACCGTGATCCTTGGATTCCCCACAGAAACCGAGGATGAGGCCCAAGAGACCATCAACTTTCTTTATAAGAACAGGGACATTATCCATTCTTCCATCTTTTTCCGTTTTGTCCTGCTAAACCACTCGTATATTATCAAAAATCCCGATGAATTCGGCCTTCAATCCATTTCCCGGGAAGCAAACCCTTTTTCCTATGATTACCGGTTTACCTGCTCAAAGGGAATGGATACGGAGACCCTGTCACGGTTTTTGAGCAGGGCCCAGGAATACAGGATAGAAGAAATGTACGGGCATCCCTTCTGGTTCTATCTCCGAATTCGGGAATATCTGCTGCTTTACTCTGCCAAACACGGCCTTAAAAAAGTCATTGAATGGAGGGTGAACCCGCCGGATTTGTCCGTAAACACATCCGGAAACCGGATACAATACTTTTTTCAGAAGCCGGACGAGGTTCAATCCGAGGTCCTTGAAAAAATTTATGATCTGGTCGAATCCGGAGGTGAAGTTGGGGTATCGTGGGTAAGAGAAAATTTGAAACAGGCATTTTTAATAGGTTATGCCGTTGAACAGGACAGGATTGTCGGTGCCATGGTCCATAAAAAACCTTTGAAAAAATATGTCACTCAAATCGAGGAAAAGACCAGCTTAGATCTCGAAGGGTATCTGGAGAGGGGATACACGTATGTGAGACCCGAATTCAGGGGTTTGGGGGTTGGGGATCGACTCCTTAAGGGACTGGTCTCCGGGTCTTCGGGAAAGAAGATATATGTTACCATACGTATGGACAATTTCCCTCCCATTCAATTGACACTGAGAAACAATATGAAACTCGCAGCAACCTATGTTAATGAAAGAACAGGCCATGAAATCGGTGTTTTCACAAGCCAGTAGGTAGTGTCCATCCAGAAATGGCCCTTTTCCGCAATCCCCCGCCTGCTTCGGGACAGGTCGGCGTCAATCGGCAGGGTTGGTTGTTCCCGCCCTTTAGGGGCGGGACGCCCCGCCTTGATCTTGCGAAAAATTGCTCATTTCTGAATTGGACACATCTTAGTGCCCTTTTTTGGTTTATGGGTGGGCACTAGGTAGCTTCTCAAAAAGTTAGGGTTAAAGCCGTGCCGGAGGCCCCGATAGCGGGATCTACGCTTCGCTTCGACAGGCAAGCCATGTTCACGTTCGGAGCCGCCGAATTTATTGAGAACTTACGCCAGTAGATGTTCAATGAGTCAAGCGCTGTCTATCCTGTCCAAAAATAGGGGGATTAATTGCCTGGCCTGAAATTGTTCACCAGCAACAGGCTGGAAATTTTGGCCGATAAACTGGCGGAATTCCTGAGCCAACCGCTTGCCTCTCCCCTTGATACGGAGGTCATAGTGGTCCAGAGCAGGGGCATGGAGCGTTGGGTATCAATGCAACTTGCCCGGCGCCAGGGGATCTGCGCAAATTTGATGTTCCCTTTTCCCACCGCCTTTGCCCAGGATGTTTTTCGCAAGGTCCTTTCCGATCTTCCGGAACGGTCACCCTTTGACCCTGAAATAATCACCTGGCGCATAATGAAACTTCTTCCATCCTGCATCACCAGGCCCGGCTTTGAGGGACTCGGGGCCTATCTCAAGGATGCCGGGGACAGGCTTAAGCGTCTCCAGCTTTCCGAAAGGATAGCAGACACCATTGACCAGTACCTGCTCTTTCGGCCGCAGATGATTTTTGAGTGGGAAAAGGGAAAGGAAAACCACTGGCAGGCCGAACTCTTTAGAGAACTGGTCAAAGAATGCGGAAAAGTGCACAGGGCCGCGCTCGGCAAGGCACTCCTGAAGGCGATAAAAGGATCAACCTCCCGGCTGCAGGGCCTTCCCGAAAGGGTCTCGGTCTTCGGCATATCCGCACTTCCCCGGTTTCACATACAGATCTTTTCGGCTATCAGCCGGTTCACGGAAGTAAACCTGTTTCTAATGAATCCCTGCAGGGAATACTGGGGCGATATCGTCTCTGAATGGGAGATGAAAAGAAAAATGTTTGTACAGGGCGGAAAAGATCTCACCTTCGAAGAACTGCACTTAGAAAAAGGGAACAGCCTTCTTGGATCCATGGGGGCATTGGGGAGGGATTTTTTTGATCTGGTAAACGAGACCCATGTGGAAGAGTTTGCATGTTTTGAGGATCATAAAGAGGACAGCCTGCTTGCCTTTATTAAGTCCGACATCCTGAACCTTCGGGATTCAGGGCAAAGATTAGACAATAAGAAGTTCGTTGATGACAAGGACGTGTCCGTCCAGGTCCATTCTTGTCACAGTCCCATGAGGGAAATGGAGGTCTTGAACGACCGGCTTCTTGATATGTTTGAAAAGGACCCGGACCTAAGCCCTGAAGATGTCTTAGTCATGACGCCCGATATAGAGGAATATACTCCATATATTCGGGCCGTATTTGATGTGCCGGCGGATGACAAAAGCAAAATCCCTTTCAGCATTGCAGATCGAAGTGTCCGCAAGGAAAGTGAGATTATCGATACATTTTTATCAATCCTCGATCTTTCAGGCAGCCGGTTCGGGGCCTCTCAGGTTATGGCCATCTTAGAATCGCCGGCAGTCCGGCGCAGGTTCGGTATTGAAGAAGCGGACCTTGGCCTTTTTCAAAGGTGGTTGGTGGATACTCGCATACGGTGGGGAATAGACGGGCAAAGCCGGGCCGACATAGGGCTTCCCGGATTTTCCGAAAATACCTGGAGGGCCGGGTTGGAAAGACTCCTTTTGGGATATGCCATGCCAGGCCGTGATGAAAACATGTTCGAAGGGGTCCTCCCTTACGACTTTTTGGAAGGCGGTGACGCCGTTGTCTTAGGCAGATTCACGGAATTCACGGAGCTGCTCATTACGCATGTCACATCCCTTGTCAGGCCACGCACCCTGAGTGAGTGGTCCGAAAACCTGAAAAGGCTCCTTGAATGTTTTTTCATGCCCGATGAAACCATGGAAAGGGAAATGCAGGTTATACGCGGCGCACTCGGTGACCTGGTAAGGATTGAGGAGATAACGGCCTTTGATGAAAAGATCGACATCAACGTCGTCAAATGGCATTTGGGCCATAGCCTTGAAAGGGAAGGCTTTGGTTTTGGTTTTATTTCCGGAGGCATTACATTCTGCGCCATGCTGCCCATGCGAAGCATTCCCTTCAAGGTCATTTGCTTAGTGGGTATGAATAATGATGCCTATCCAAGGCAGTCCAAACCGTTAAGTTTTGATCTCATGGCGCAAAATGTTCAACCCGGCGACCGGTCCCGGCGCGATGACGACCGGTATCTCTTTTTAGAGGTAATCCTTTCGGCAAGGAAGACATTGTATCTCAGTCATGTGGGCCAGAGCATACGGGACAACAGCCTTATCCCCCCATCCGTCTTAGTGAGCGAACTCCTGGACTACATCGAGCAGGGTTTTGAAATCTTCGGCAACAGCATTTTGGCAAGTATTGTGACAAAGCACCGGCTCCAGTCCTTCAGCCCTGAATATTTTAAGAAAAACGAAAACCTTTTCAGCTATTCAAGGGAAAACCTGCGGGTTGCACAAGGCATGATGGAGGATCGCAGGGAACCGGCCCCTTTTATTTCCAGGGGGCTTTCCGGTTCGGCCCTGCAAGAATGGAAAAGGGTTGATCTGGACGATCTGTGCGGCTTTTTCGGCAATCCCTCAAAGTTTCTGCTTGAAAGACGTCTGCGGATCTATCTCAGGGAAAATGCCTCGATCCTGGAAGAGAGAGAGGCTTTTGACATAAACGGACTTGAAAAGTACCTGCTCGAGGAGAATCTGATAAAGCGAAGACTTGAAGGCCGAAACCTCAAGGATTTCTTTCCTTCCACAAGGGCAGTTGGTCTTCTTCCGCACGGCACGGTAGGAGAATGCACATATGAAGGCCTCAGCCGTGGTGTCGAAGGCTTTGCTGAAAAAATTGCGCCCTACATGAAGGAAAAGGCCCTCGAACCCCTTGATGTTGATTTTCCTATAGCGGGTTTCAGGATAACAGGATGCATCCGGTCCATTTACCCCGAGAGATTGGTCCAATACCGCTATGCAGGGGTAAAGCCCAAAGACCGTGTTAAGGTGTGGATTTACCATCTGGTCCTTAACACCATCAAGGCGGATCATTATCCTCGAACCTCCATGCTTGCGGGTCTTATGCCAAAAGGCAAGGATTCCGAATGGGTCGCGTGGGAATACCCTTCAATGGAAAAAGGCGAAGCGATTCTTGAGGACCTATTTGAGAAATACCGGGCCGGACTCGTAATGCCGCTTCATTTTTTTCCAGGGTCCTCATGGGAATATGCCCGATTGCTTCTTGAAAAAAGCAAGTCGGAAGAGGATGCCCTTCGAAACGCCAGCAATACCTGGGAAGGAAGCGATTATAGCAGGGGTGAGTGCGAAGATCCTTACTACCAATTGTGTTTCGGTAACACCGAGCCCCTTGATTCGGAGTTTCAATTGATTGCGGAAGAGGTATTCGGGCCATTGTTACAGCACCAGGAAGAAATTAAAGCATGACACAAATCAACAACTTCGATCTCCTGAACAGTCCGCTTAAGGGCACAAACCTCATCGAGGCAAGTGCGGGAACGGGGAAGACCTATGCCATTACAGGTCTCTTTCTAAGGCTGATCTTAGAGAAAAACCTGTCAGTAAACGAGATACTCGTGGTTACCTTTACCGAGGCCGCCACCCATGAGTTGAAAGACAGGATTCGCAACAAGTTGCGTCGTGCCATGGAGGCATTCTCAGGCGCATCGAGTGACGATGCCCTGTTGAATGATCTTGTAAAAAAAAATTTGGACAACAAAACCGCATTGGCAAGTCTCAGAGAGGCGCTTCGGGACTTTGATAAGGCCGCCATATTTACCATACACGGGTTCTCAAGGAGAGTGCTCCACGAAAATGCCTTTGAAAGCGGGTGTCTCTTTGATACGGAACTGGTGACTGAGCAGGAGAATCTCAAAAGGGAAATCGTTGATGATTTCTGGCGAAGGCATTTTTATCAGGCGTCTCCTCTTTTTGTTAATTATGCGCTTCACAAAAAATTCAGTCCGAATGGCCTCCTCTCGCTTCTTCGGGACAGGCTTGCCCGGCCTTATCTTAAGATCATACCGCAGGTTGAAATCCCCGACACTTCAGAGCGGGAAAAGGAATTCAGGGCGTTCTTTGATGATGTTTGTAATGCCTGGAAGTCTGCAAGGGCGAAGGTTGAAAATATGCTTGCAACCGATGAAGGTCTTAGCAGGGTCAAATACGGAAAGGCAAAGGTCCCCCTCTGGATTGAGGCCATGGATCGTTATTTGGCTTCATGGGTTAATAATCCGGTATTGTTCAATGGCTTTGGGAAATTTACCTCCGGCGAGCTAAAAGTTTCCGTAAAAAAAAGTTGTATACCTCCGGCCCATCCGTTCTTTGAACTATGCGAAAGGCTGAAGCAGAGTCATGAGGAACTGGAAAGGGTTTTTGAAGAGCGGCTCTTAGGGCTTAAAGCCGTCCTGTTTCATTATGCGGAAGATGAGCTTGCAAAGAGAAAAGAGGAAAAAAACGTCCAGTCCTTTGATGATCTGTTGCTCAAACTCTACCGGGCCTTAAAGGAAAAGGGCGGAGAATACCTTGCAAGGGCCATGCGCAAAAAATTCCGGGCCGCGCTCATAGATGAATTCCAGGACACGGACCCGGTCCAGTATGCCATCTTCAATCAGGTCTTCGGCGCCAGGGACAGCGCCCTCTTTTTGATCGGTGATCCCAAACAAGCCATATACGGTTTTCGCGGTGCCGACATATTCGCATACATGAAGGCCAAAAAGGATGTGGCATTTCAGCACACCCTCAGCGAGAACTGGCGTTCCGATCCGGGCCTGATCGCCGCGATAAATGCCGTCTTCGGAGGCAAAAAACTTCCCTTTGTCTATGACGAAATCCCTTTTAACCCGGCAGTCCCGGCACCTAAGAAGGACCCGGAGGTGCTTGAATTAAACGGAAAAACCGAATCGCCTTTTCAGCTTTGGTTTCTTGAAGCGAAAAAAGTTACGAATTCCGGAAAGCCCATAAGCAAGTCATTGGCAAGCCAACTCATTCCCGGGGCGGTGGCAGCAGAGATTTCAAGGCTCCTTGCCCTTGGCAGAAAGGGCCTCGCCCTTTTAGGCAAAAAACCGCTCACGGAAGGGGATATCGCCGTACTGGTAAGAACCAATGCCCAGGCCCGGCTTGTACAGGAGGCCTTAGCGGCGCTGAATATCCCCGGTGTTCTTTTCAGCACGGGCAACCTCTTTGATTCCCATGAGGCATTGGAAATGGAAAGGGTCCTTTTGGCCGTTTCCCACCCGAAAAATGAGCGGCATATAAGAGCGGCCCTGACAACAGATATGATGGGTCTTAAGGGTGAGGACCTGGATATCCTGATGGATGATGAAACCGGATGGGAAGAATGGATTGCCAAATTCAGGATGTATCACGATCTCTGGAATGAGCGCGGCTTTATCAGGATGTTCCGGTATCTGCTATTACAGGAAGAGGTCCTGCCCCGGCTCATGTCTTTGAAAGATGGAGAGAGGCGCAATACCAACCTGCTCCATCTTACGGAAGTCCTGCAACAGACATCTGTTGAAAAAAAGCTCGGCATGACAGAGTCCCTGAAATGGCTTTCGGAACAGAGAGACGAGAGTACACCCAGGCTGGAGGAACACCAACTGCGCCTGGAAAGCGATGAAAATGCCGTCAAACTCGTCACCGTCCATAAGAGCAAGGGTCTCGAGTATCCCGTTGTTTTCTGCCCCTTTTCCTGGGACGGGTCAAAGATCAAAAAATCCAACAAGCCTTTTTTGTTCCACAACGAAGCCCAAGAGAGAACACCTACCCTGGACCTTGGCTCAGAAGAGAGGGATGAAAACCGCGCGTTTGCTGAAAAGGAGCTTTTGGCGGAAAACCTGCGGCTCCTCTATGTGGCATTGACACGCGCCAAAAACCGCTGTTACTTAGTCTGGGGCCGTTTCAGCCAGGGCGAGACTTCGGCACCTGCCTACCTTCTTCATCAACCGGAATCCTTTGAAACCGGAAATGTTGTCCAGGCTATTGCAGAAAGGTATAATGGTCTGACGGATGAGGCCGTTAAGGAGGAACTAAGAGCCGCCGTGTCCAAGGCCGAAGGCACCATCACCCTGTCCGCAATGCCGGCAGGCCAGACCGGCGAGACATATACTCCTTTGCCCGGCAGGAAGACCGCCTTGAGTTGCCGTGAGTTTTCAGGAGGCATAGACCGCCTGTGGCGCATCTCAAGTTTTTCATCTTTGACATCCGGCCGGCCGCACATGGACGAAACCGCCGATCGGGACGCAATCACTTTCTCTAATGGCCGGGATCAAGATGAGGTTGAAGAACCAGTGATTGGGGAAATGCCTTTGAACATATTCTCCTTTCCAAAGGGAACAAAGCCGGGGTCCTTTCTGCATGACATACTCGAGCACCTGGACTTTACTGCAAAAGAAACGACCGCGATGAAAAAACTGGTGGCAGATAAACTCAATGAATATGGCTTTGAACATCGATGGCTGGATACCATCTGCAACA
>JAFDAP010000058.1 GCA_019313765.1 Deltaproteobacteria bacterium
GCCCAGGCAGATGCTCTTTCCGACCTTGACACTTCTGCCTTTTGCAATCAGGCGGCCCGCTGAAACCGGGGCCAGGTAGTTCAGCTTTAACTCCATGGATAGAAGTGTGAAATACGGGCAGGTATTTACGGTTTTTGCAATGGCTGCCACGTGGGCGGGATTGAGCTTTTTTATGTCAGCCACCTCTTCCTTCTCTTGTAATGTTTCACGTCGCGATAGCTTTTCTTCTTGCCCACCTCGGTAAGGCCCAGATAGAATTCCTTCACGTCCGCATTTTCCTTGAGTTTATCTACCGTGTCATCCAAAACGATTCTACCGTTTTCCATGACATAGCCATGATCGGCAATGTTCAAAGCCAGGCGGGCATTCTGTTCCACCAAAAGGACGCTGACTCCTTTCTCCCGGTTTATCTGTTGAATGATCCGAAAAATCTCAGATACAAGGAGAGGAGAAAGCCCCATGGAGGGTTCATCCAGGAGCATCAATTTGGGCGTGGACATGAGTCCCCGGCCGATTACCAGCATCTGTTGTTCACCACCGCTGATATAGCCGGCAAGGATATTTTTCCGGGCCTTAAGTCTCGGAAAATAGTCGTAGACCACGGCCATGTCCTGTTTCATCTTTGTCCTGCTCTTGTTGGTATGGCCCCCGGCAATAATGTTTTCGTCCACGGTTAGATCTTCAAAAACCCGCCTTCCCTCCATCACCTGGAATATCCCCATACGAACGATCTCCTCGGGATATTTCCTGTCGATCCGTTTCCCCATAAATGTAATGGAGCCGTCCGTGACAGCGCCGTCTTCCGATTTCAATAGCCCGGAAATGGCCTTGAGGGTGGTTGTTTTCCCTGCCCCGTTGTTTCCGAGGATAGTGACCATTTGACCCTCGTTAACCTGAAGGGACATGCCTTTTAAAACCAGGATGACGTTGTGATAAATGACCTCAATGTTGTTGACGACCAATATGGGTTCCATCACGCTCCCAGCCTGGAATAAGTTACATCTTCTTCGCCCAAATATGCCTTGATAACCTGCTCGTTATGCCTTATCTCTTTCGGTTTCCCCTCGGCTATCTTCATGCCGAAATCGAGCACACAAATCCTGTCGGATATGTCCATGACCACACCCATATCGTGCTCGATCAGGATAATCGTTACTCCCCACTCTTCATTGATATCCAGGATAAAACGGGCTATATCCTCTGTCTCTTCAAGATTCATCCCAGTGGCAGGTTCATCTAAAAGGAGTATTTTTGGCCTCATGGCTAAGGCACGCGCCAACTCGACACGCTTCTGGAGCCCGTAAGGCAGGGTGTGAACAGTGCTCTTCCTAATATGTTCAATCTCCAGAAGGTCTACAATCTTCTTTTCAATATGCTTGCGAAATCCTAATTCTTCATTTCGCGATTTGCCGTAGTAAATCCCCCCGGAAAGGAAGCCTGACTTCAGATGCACATGGCCACCTAACTTGATATTATCAAGAACAGTCATGTGGGCAAAGAGTTCAACATTCTGGAAGGTGCGGGCAATGCCAAGAGTAGCTATTCTATGGGGTTTATAACGGGATATGTCCCGGCCTTCGAAGATAATGCTTCCTCTTTCCGGATGATAAAAGCGATTGATACAGTTCAAAATGCATGTCTTACCAGCGCCGTTGGGTCCGATTATGGAAAAAATCTCCCCCTTTTTTACACCGGTGCTTACACCGTTGAGGGCCTTTAATCCCCCAAAGCTCAGGTGGATATCCTCTACTTTAAGTTGATATTCTTCTTTCTCATTCATATTATAGCGTTACCCTGCGGTTTCCACTTCTTTTATCATTACACTGGTCTTCATTCGAAAACCGGTCCCGTCCCTGTAGCGAATATCGGCCTCCACATCAAGTTCTTCTTTGTCCCCGTACAGGGCATCAAGCAGGGCGCTGTACCTTTCGCCAACAACTGAGCGCCTGAGCTTGCGTGTGCGGGTCAACTCATCATCATCCGCATCCAGTTCCTTGTATAGCATGACAAAACGCTTTACCCTTGCCACCTTCGGCAGGGACTTATTAATCACTGCAATTTCTTTTGCGATAACATCATAAACTTCCGGTTTCTGTGACAGGTCAGTGTATGTCGTGTAGGTCAGTTTGTTGTTTTCAGCCCACTTTCCCATGTTGGCCATGTCCATAATTATCATGGCCCCTATGAAAGGCCTGTCCTTTCCCACTACCATGGCATCGAGAATGTAAAGGCTGAATTTGAGTTTGTTCTCTATCAGTTGGGGGGAGAACTTGCTGCCGTCTGCCAGGTGCATGACATCCTTCTGACGGTCAATCATAATCAACTGGCCGTCCTCATCTTTAATCCCTTCATCTCCCGTATGGACCCAGCCGTCTATTATGGTCTTTTTTGTTTCCTCTTCACTCTTGTAATAACCCTTGAATACGGTCGGTCCCTTTATAAGGATCTCCCCCTGATCCGAAATCTTAATTTCAACATCGGGAATGGGTAATCCCACTGTGTTCAGTTTGATTTTGTCACCCGGATGTAAGACAGAGACACCGGAAGTCTCGGTTTGCCCGTACACCTGTTTTATGTTAATGCCTAAGGCCATGAAGAAGTTGAATATCTCAGGCCCTAAGGGGGCCCCGCCGGTGTAGACATTCCTGAGCCTTGTAAGGCCGAGGTAATTCTTGAGAGACCGGAAGAGCAGCAGGTAACATATCCTGTCTAAGAGGAACCAGAACGTCCCGGGCTTTTCCCCTTTCAATCTCATTTCCGCAGTGCGGTACCCTACGGGCATGAAAAGTTTGTAAATGAATCGCTTTATCCAGACGGCATCCTGTATCCGGACCTGGATATCCGAACACATTGCTTCCCAGTACCGGGGAGGGGCCAACAGGAGATTGGGCCCGATCTCACGGATATCATGGGATACAGTCTCCACCTTTTCAGCAAAGTTGATGGTAACTCCTTTATAGAGATTCCACGCAACGGCAGTAGCCTGTTCTCCAATCCACGGGAGGGGCAAAAAAGAAACGTGATTATCGGTCTCATAGGCGGGGTCTACCCTGTCGAAATTCTCGATCATCTTGAACATATTTTTGTGTGTCAGCATGGCCCCCTTGGGAAGCCCCGTGGTTCCCGATGTATAAAGAACCATGGCCACATCATCCTGTCCGAGCTTTTCCAGGTACGAATCAAAGAGCTTCGGTTCCTTCCTGTCAATTTCTCTGCCCGATTCCTGGACTTTCTTAAAAGGGATAAGGATGGGCTCGTCATAGCTCCTCATCCCTTTCATGTCATCAACTATAACCTTTTTTACCTTGGGGATATTGTCCTTGATATCGAGTATTTTGTCGGTCTGTTCCTGATCCTCCACCATAATGAAAATGGAGTCGGAATGGTCAATGATATACTGGACCTGTTCCAGGTGGCTGTCAGGGTAAATGCCCACAACTGCCCCCCCAAGGCACTGGATGGCCAGCTCGGAATAGAGCCACTCGGGACGATTGTCGCCGATAACC
Organism: Deltaproteobacteria bacterium; assembly: GCA_019313765.1. Classification (GTDB taxonomy): domain Bacteria; phylum Desulfobacterota; class DSM-4660; order Desulfatiglandales; family Desulfatiglandaceae; genus JAIOSR01. Next base: position 3,507 of record JAFDAP010000058.1, read on the forward strand.
GCAAGTTTGCCGCCAGGTTCATATCCAAGCTCCAGCAACCCAAGGGCAAGATACTTTATGTGATCAAAATACTCCTTCCAGGTTACAGACTGCCAGATACCGAACTCCTTTTCACGGAGCGCAATCTTCTTGTCCCCAAACCTGAGAGCATTTTTCTTAAGCAGCGCTGGAAGTGTTAATATTTCCATGATGAGAATTTACCCGCACCTTTTTTCTGTCCCCAAAGCATAAGGGGATTAGAAAAAAGCATGCCCCTCTCCCTTAATGGGGAGGGAAATAATTAACCCCCTCTCCTTGTGGGAGGGGGTAGGGGAGGGGAAAAGATTAATCTAAAGAAATCCAATCCGAAACAGCATCAAATTTCATGGTCTTTGGATTACCCCGCACAATCCTTCCTACGGGGATGCTGTTGTCTTTACTAATGGTGACCGGGGGCATCAGACCTCCCACATCAAAGTTCTTGATGGATTGAAGGGCCTTGGCCAGGCTGTCGCCGGTTATGGCCCCCGACTTGTCTGCCCGCTTGAGGGCTTCAATAAAAAGTGTTGTACCCATGAAGACCTGCATATATGCCTGGGGACGATACTCGGCATACTTTGGATGATGCTTTTTGGTCCATGCCCTGATCCTTTTTATCATTGGATTCTCATCCTGATAATAGTAGGAATAAGCTGTCACGCCCATATACTCATTCGCCAATCCCTTTAATTGATCCAGCAGGTGCTTCTCTGTTGACCAGAATGTGCCCATGAACTTGCACTTGAGTCCATAGTCCTTGGATTGTTTGATTACTGTCTGAATAGGCGTGACCACAAATCCATGAAAGATGCAGTAATCGACCTTTTTCCGTTTCATATCAAGTATCTGGGTAGAGATATCCACGCCACCAACCTTGGAGATCTCTTCGGCTACCAGTTTCAGGCCCATCTTTTTGCACAACTCCCTGCCGGCGGGAATCGGCTCCCTGCCAAATTCGGTGTCACTGTAGAAAAAGGCTATATTGGCGCCCGGTTTTTCTTTGGCGATATATTTGAGAAGGACCGCGAACATCTCGGCATACGTTGGTCCGGCAATAAACATGTTGGGGTTTTCTTTGGGATTAGCGGCAATGTCGGCAAAGGTATAGGCAGAGTAAAGGACCTTATAACGGCTCTTGATCTCAGGAGCCAGGGCCTTGGTCATACCCGTGCTTTGCCCCCACATGCAATGGGGTTTATACTGGGCATACAGGCGTTTAAATGCGGCGATTCCCACATCGTTTTTGTACTCACCGTCTGCCCAATAATACTCGATCTTTTTTCCGTTGACGCCTCCTTCCTCACTTGCCATGGCAACGGCATCTTCCATGGCATCAGCGCCATGGATCCCGGCAAAGGCAAATCTTCCTGTAAAGGGATGTACCGCACATATTGTAGGGTTCTGCTCAGCCATGGCCTTGCTCACGGTGAACAATCCGATGCACAAAACAAGACTTAGTACAAAGACAATTATCTTTTTCATCATGATTCCCCCTTTTTTACTTTATATGGTTAACTAATTAGTGCCCAACCGAAAACTAAGCAAGCCTGTCATTTCGAGCCCCCGCCTCCGGGCGGGAATAAACTCCGCGAGAAATCTTATGGTATTGTTAATATTGACATCTAAGATTTCTCCCTTCGGTCGAAATGACAAAAAGTATGATTTTCGTTCAGACACCAACTACTCTCAAAAGAGACCTCTATTCACCTCCTTTCAATTATTTCTTAATACGAAAAAGGCCATAGCCTGAAAAAGTTCTTGATCCTGTTCCAGATTTCAGCAAGACCGCGAGGCTCAAAAACAAGAAAAAGCACGATCAAAACCCCGAAGATCACCTCTTTCATGGGAACAAAAATCTCCTCATACCCGGGTGCGCGCATTTTTACAACTTCCGATAGATAATTAAGGATCTCCGGGATCAGGGTCATGAAAACGGCCCCGAATATGGAACCTAATACGCTGCCAAGGCCCCCAACTATAACCATGGCTAAGTAGTGGATGCTCAGGATAAAGGGAAAATGGTCCGGGGTAACAACCTTAAGAAATGTGACCCACAAGGCCCCGGCCACTCCGGCATAAAAAGAGCTTATGGCAAAAGCGCTCAATTTATATCGAAACAGGTTTATCCCTATGATTTCGGCGGAAAGGTCCCGGTCACGTATAGCCACAAATGCCCTGCCCATGCGGGAGCGTACCAGGTTTCTCGCGTAACCCACGCCAAGCACAACAAAAAACAGTGTTATCCAGTAAAACTCTTTTTCAGTGATAAATTCAAATCCGCCAATACTGGGGGTCGGGATATTGATCCCGGTGATGCCCTTAGTCATGGATTCCCAGTGGATAAAGACAAATTCAAAGATAAACTGGGCAGCCAGAGTGGCTATACAAAGGTAAAGGCCCTTAACCCTGAGAGAGGGTATGCCGATAATCATGCCTGCGAATGCTGCAACCAGACCGGCAAAAGGGATGGACAACCAGAAAGAAAAGCCCAGACGCGTGACAAGGATAGCTGACGCATAGGCCCCCACGCCCACAAAAGCGGCATGTCCTAAAGATATCTGCCCGGTAAACCCTGTTAAGAGATTGAGACCAACTGCCGCAATGATTGCAAAACCAATCATATTGGCCACATAGAGCATGTATGCATTGGCCATAAAGGGAAAAATCAGAAGAAAAATAAAGAACAGGCCCAGCCAGAATTTCACAAAAAGGGACTGAAAGATCTCTTCGTCCTTTATGTAGGTTTCTCTAAAGTCTCCGCAGCGCATAATTTAATCCCGACTCAAATGACTTTCTTCTCAAACCTTCAAATTTAATTCCCCAATCCGCATTCCTCATTCCTCATTCCAAAATCATTTGAGTGTAACCTTTTTTCGTAGCGCAGGGCTTTAGCTCTGCCATTTTGATGCCGGGCTAAAGCCCTGCGCTACGCTGTGAGAAAGAATGCAGGCAAAAAGGTTACACTCAAATCATTTAGACCCTTTCAATCAGCTCTTTACCAAATAGCCCATATGGCCTGACCATGAGAATAATCACTAATATAAGAAATGGGGCGATTCCCTTTGCGCCTCCCCCGATAAGGGGGTCAATATAAAGACCGGTCAAATTTTCCAGGACCCCTATAATAAGACCGCCTAAGATGGCACCACCTATGCTGTCCAGGCCACCTAAAATAATAACGGCCAATACTTTCAGGCCGATATCTCCCATATAAACGCTTATACCAGTTATGTTTCCGATAACGATCCCCCCGATAACGGACGCCATGGCACCAAAACACCAGGCCAAGGCAAAGATCCATCTCACGCTGATGCCCATGGAAAGTGCGGCCTGCTGGTCATTGGCCGTGGCACGCATGGCAACGCCGGTCCTGGAATACTTGAAGATCACAAGAAAGATGGCTGTAGCGATAATAGCAAAAATAAAGCCCCACAAAAGCCCTGACGGGACCACTGCAAAGCCGAGGCGCAACGGTTCTGGTGGAAAAATCTCCGGAAAAGTCCGGAAAGAAGGGGTCCATATCATGTACATGAGCCCTTTGAGGATAAGACCCAGACCAATAGTAACCATTATTACCGAGATAATCGGCTCACCTATAAGGGGTCTTAGTATGAGACGTTCGATTACAAAACCGAGGACACATGCCAGACAAAGGGTAATTACGAGGGCAAGATAAAAAGGGGCGTTAAATTGCACCAGGGCCGTTAAGCAAATAAAGGCGCCCAAGGTCATAAATTCACCCATGGCCAGATTGAGGACACTGGTGGCCTTATAAATGAGCACAAAACCGAGGGCAATCAGTCCGTACACGCCACCGGTAGCTAAACCTGTTATAATGACCTGTATCAGGATATCCATTCAAACTGACTCCTTATTTGTGCAGGGATTTCTTTCCACGAGAATGAATGCTATTTAGTTTAGTAAGCAACATTCATTCTGTCAACGGAAACATCCCTGCCCCCAGGGCTAAGCCAAACTGAGCCCTAACCTAATAATTTTACAACAATAATTGCCCTTTTTAAAATCCCCCCTAACCCCCCTTTAAAAAAGGGGGGAACTTATGTTTTGTACTTAATAAAAAGCAAGTTTTTTCATAATCTTCCCCCTTTTGAAAAGGGGGGATGGGGGGATTTTTCTCTATCTGCTATTTGTCTTTTTTGCCCCCTGCTACATCTGTTCAAGGGCAGCTTCCACTGTTTCGTGAATGGGAATAATGGAACTGAATCCTGATATCTCAAATACCTCTTTTACCGCGTCTTGCAGTGCTGATAGAATTATCTGGCCACCCCTTGCCTTCAGATTTTTTGCCGTGGCCAAAATGCTTCGAAGTCCGGCGCTGCTGATGTAATCAAGCCCGGCAAGATCAACGATGAAGTTCACATCTCCTTCCTCTATCCAATCACCCATTTTTTTCTCAAATTCGGGCGCAGAAACAGCATCCATCCTGCCCTTAATCGAGACCTTTACAGCATTTTTCTCCTTCCCGTTGTTTATTATTTCCATGTCCCCCTCCTGTAAGTTTCAATCACTGAAATTTTTAGCTGGGAGCCCTCTCTCAAAAGGGAAGCCAGCTTTTTCGTATCTTCAAAAAAAGTCCACACCCAAAGGACGGGACTTTCCAAGATGAAGTCATGGTAATATAGGAAAATCAAGGTTATGTGTTAAAGGAAAAGCCTTTACAATAGATATCCGGGCCCAACCTCCGGCCCGGAGGGAGGGCCGGCTTTGGTTTCACCCCCTAAGGGTTAGACGGTTTTCGCTATTCGGTTGCGCGGCTCGTTTCGTCTTTCGTCTGTCGGTTGCGGGCTTTTTTACCGAAAACCGCTTTAC
>JAFDAP010000059.1 GCA_019313765.1 Deltaproteobacteria bacterium
AAATGGTTCCACCCTCTCCGAGGCGTAGGCTCTACGAGCCGGAGGCCCACCCCAGGCCGGGGCTTAATCGCCCTCGGCCTGTTGATGGACTTTTTACGAGTCCATCAAAGTTGACGAACTCGTAAAAAGTCAAAAAACCCCATTTTTGTCATTCCGGCGAAAGCCGGAATCCAGTGTTTTCGGGAACTTATGACTGACCTGGACCCCGGCTTTCGCCGGGGTGACGACTTTTTACGAGACCATCAAAGTTAACCCGCAAAACAATCAGCTATTTAGCTTATTTCCTATTATATTTCTTTAGACTACAAAATAGACATAATGCAACTTATTCATCTTGTCAAGCAATAAATTACAAAATAGACATTTTTAATCAATTTTGACACAAAAATGACGTGCTGATTTGGAAAAAGGGGAAACTTTGCAACAATCACCAGCACGGATGGAGATTTTAGGAGAATCCATTGCTACGGTACTTAACAATTTGAACCCATGGTATTTGCACTCACATTTAACGTGTGATAAGCTACATTAATAAAATCAAAGAGGTTGATTTATGAAAAATATGTTAGTGACAGGAGGATGTGGGTTTATAGGGACCAATTTTGTGAGGTATCTCCTTAAGGAGTCAGACTTTAAAGGGCGTGTAATTAACGCGGATAAGCTCACCTATGCCGGAAATCCCGAGAATCTGACAGATATTGAAGAAAATTTCCCTGAGCGCTACATTTTTGAGAAGGTCGACATATGCGACAGGGAGAATATAGCCCGTATTTTTGATGAGCATGAGATAGATACGATCTGCCATTTTGCCGCCGAATCCCACGTAGACAGGTCAATCGTAGATCCCGACGCCTTTATCCAGACCAACATCGTGGGGACATTCGGCCTGTTGGAACTGGCAAAGGCAAATCAAGATCGCCTTGAACTCTTTCACCATATCAGTACTGACGAGGTATTCGGCAGCCTTGGAAAGGACGGCTTTTTTACGGAACAGACCTCTTACAAACCAAACAGCCCCTATTCGGCCTCAAAAGCTGCCTCCGACCATTTGGTGAGGGCCTATCATAAGACCTATGGCCTGCAAGTTACCATCTCCAATTGTTCCAATAATTATGGCCCTTATCAATTCCCGGAGAAACTGCTTCCTCTCATGATCCTCAATGGGCTCGAAGGAAAATCCCTGCCAGTTTACGGTGACGGCCGGAATGTCAGGGATTGGCTTTTTGTGAGGGACCACTGTACGGCCATATGGGAAATAATGAAACGCGGGAAAAGGGGTGAGACTTACAATATAGGCGGGAACCATGAGATGGAGAATATCGGTCTCGTTGAAATGATATGTGATATCCTGGATGGAATTCAGAAACCCGAAGCTAAAGAATCACGAAGAGAGTTGATAGCATTCGTCAAGGACAGGCCTGGACATGACCGAAGATATGCCATAGATTCTACCAAATTAAATCGGGAATTGGGCTGGGTCCCCAAGGAATCTCTTGAAACAGGAATACGCAAGACTATTCAATGGTATATTGATAACAGGGAGTGGGTGAACCGGGTCAGGAGCGGTGAATATCAGTCCTGGATCAAGGAGCAATACGGATGAGACACTTTCAAGAAAGGGATTGGATATTATGAAAGGAATCATATTGGCCGGGGGCTCGGGTACCCGCTTGTACCCGATCACACGGGTAGTGAGTAAACAACTCATGCCCATATACGACAAACCCATGATATATTACCCGCTGTCCGTTCTGATGCTGTCAGGCATCAGGGAGATCTTGATTATCTCCACACCCGAGGACCTCCCCAGGTTCAGGGATCTTCTCGGAGACGGAACCCAGCTTGGTCTTTCCTTTTCCTATGCTGAACAGCCTAAGCCCGAGGGATTGGCCCAGGCATTTATTATCGGCAAGGAATTTATCGGCAATAACACCGTGGCGCTTATCTTGGGAGACAACATCTTTTATGGTGATAAGCTGTCAGCCGTACTCAAGAAATGCACTGAACTTGAAAAGGGGGGCATTATATTCGGATATCGTGTGCGTGATCCGGAGCGTTACGGGGTTGTAGAGTTTGACCGGAATGGAAATGCTACGGGAATCGAAGAAAAGCCTAAGCAGCCAAAATCCAGGTATGCTGTTCCCGGCCTCTATTTTTATGACAGTGACGTGGTAAAAATAGCGGAAAATCTTAAACCTTCGGCGCGCGGAGAACTCGAGATTACAGAAGTCAATTTAGAGTATCTGCGCCGAGGCCGGCTAAGGGTGGAACTCTTCGGCCGCGGGTATGCCTGGCTCGACACCGGTACACATGAGTCCTTAGAGCAGGCAACCGGTTATGTACGGGCCATTCAGGATCGACAGGGTCTCAAGATCTCGTGTATTGAAGAGATTGCCTACCGTCTCGGTTATATAGATCGTGAACAACTCAAGAACCTCGCCTATGATATGTTGAAGAATGAATACGGCCAGTACCTGATGGAGATAATTGAGCAAGAGGAGGAAGAAAAGGATGTCCATGAGATTTCTTAGTACTTCCCTCCCCGGCGTTATTCTGATCGAGCCGGACGTGTTCAAAGATGATCGAGGATTTTTTATGGAAACCTTCCATAAAAAAAGATATGCAGACAGCGGAATAGACCGGGTATTTGTTCAGGACAATCTTTCCCATTCAAAGCAAGGTACCCTTCGTGGGCTCCACTATCAGCTCAAAAGTGCCCAGGCAAAATTGGTCTATGTGGTCACAGGAGAAATTTTTGATGTTGCGCTGGACATACGACACGGCTCCCCCACATTCGGAAAGTGGGAGGGAACCCGTCTGTCTGATAATAATAAAAAGCAGATCTACATACCGGAGGGTTTTGCCCATGGCTTCTGCGTCCTGAGCGAAACTGCGGATGTGATTTACAAATGTACTGACCTTTATACCCCCGGCGATGAATACGGAGTGTTCTGGGCGGATCCTGCAATCGGTATTGATTGGCCGATTAAAAGTCCTGTCCTTTCGGAAAAAGACAGAAAAAATCCGGAGTTAGAAAAAATTCCGGCAAACCGCCTTCCGGTTTATGCAGGTTGAAAATTACATCATCCGGATTCAAGTTTCGAATCGCTTTACTTCTTAAAAAGCGACTCTAAGGCATTTCTTGCTTCCTTTTTCGTGTTCACTTTACCTTGGGCCGAGCCTGCCGAGACAAAGTACTCGCAGAAACTGGCCCTCTCCTTATCCACAACCCGTTCAGCGGAGACTTCCCGGCAATCGTTATAGGCATGCGGATCATAGAATTTGCATTGCTTGCAGCATCGAAGGTCCCTGCCGCAATGAGGGCACGTATCGTTTCTGCTCACCTTATCATTAAGATTAATTTCTTCTCCACAAAAGGCACAGTTCATTTTCTATCTTCCTCCGTCAATGACAAACAACATTTTGAGTAATGCTTTGAAAGAATCAGTAGCGGACCACAGGGCACTTGCTGGCCTTATTTAGTGCCTGAACGAAAACTATCCAAAGCTGTCATTTCGAGCGTAGCGAGAAATCTTACCGTATTGTTATTGTTGAAATATAAGATTTCTCCCTTTGGTCGAAATGACAAAAAAGAGGGGTTTTCGTTCAAACACTATTTCAAAACGCTAAAATGTTAACAGTTAACATTTTGACAATTCGCACGGCAACGGCTAAAATTCACATATGTACTCGGATAGACCGGACTATAACATCATAGACCATACCGCGGATGTGGGCATCACGGTACGCGGCACAGATCTTAAAAACCTCTTCAAGGAGGCCGCTAAATCAATAACACATCTCATGGTCAGGGCAAATCCTGCTAAGGAAACCGGGACCGTGAAACTCTCGGTCGAAGGTTGCGATTCAGCCGATCTGATGGTCCGCTGGCTCGGGGAAATACTCTATCTTCTCGAAGGGGAGAATAAAGTGGTCATCCATATCGGAATTGACTTCATTTCCCCGTCCCATCTTGATGCGACACTAAAAACAGTCCCTTTTGATCCGAACACTGATGAAATCCTTTATGAAATTAAAGCGGTCACCTACCATCAAATCGAAGTCACGGAAAAGGGTGACCACTGGGAGGCACGGATCATTTTCGATCTGTAGGAGGTGAAGCCATGGACATCAAATTAGAAAAAATCGACGAATACCGCTGGCTTATTCCAAAGACCGGTCCCATGCGCGTGCCAGGCATGGTTTTTTCGAGCGCCGAACTGATTAAAGCGGTTCAGGAAGACCAGAGCCTGATCCAGGTCGCCAATGTTGCTACGCTCCCGGGTATCGTGGGTCACTCCCTTGCCATGCCCGACATACACTGGGGCTACGGTTTTCCCATCGGAGGGGTTGCAGCATTTGACCTGGATGAAGGCATCGTTTCTCCCGGCGGGGTCGGTTACGATATTAACTGCGGCTGCCGGCTTATGACGACCCTGCTCCGGGCCGATGAAATCCGGCCAATGATAAAAGACCTGGTCTCGGCCCTGTTCAAAGATATACCCACCGGCGTAGGATCTACCGGCCCCATTCACCTGTCCAAAAAGGATGAGGCCAAGGTAGCTGTTGAAGGCGCTGCCTGGGCCGTGAAAAATGGATTCGGCGCCCCTGAAGACCTGGAAAGAACGGAAGACCACGGGACAATAGAGGGTGCAGATCCTTCTCTTCTGAGTGAACGGGCCGTCAAAAGGGGTAAAAACCAGTTAGGGACCCTCGGATCCGGGAATCACTTCCTTGAAATCCAGGTGGTTGATCATATCTATGATCCGGAAAAGGCCAGGGCCTACAATCTCTCTGAAGGTCAGGTCACCATTTTCATCCATACCGGTTCCCGGGGTTTCGGCCATCAAATATGCGACGATTTTCTAAAGGAAATGAGCAAGCAGGCCTCTGACGGGAAACAGCCTTTTGAACTGCCCGACAGGCAATTGGCCTGCGCCCTTTTGAAATCGGACCAGGGTCAGCGCTACCTCGCGGCCATGGCATGCGCGGCCAATTACGCCTGGGCCAACCGGCAGATTATGATGCACTGGACCCGGGAGACGCTGCTCAAGGCCCTTTCAATTAGTCCTGAAGAATTAGGCATGAAGCTCCTTTATGACGTGTGTCATAACATTGCCAAGATAGAACCGCACACCGTGGATGGAAAACAGGTCATGCTCTGCGTTCATCGAAAAGGAGCAACCCGTGCCTTGCCCGCCGGGCACCCCCTCCTGCCCGAAGTGTACCGCCACGTGGGACAGCCCGTCCTTATCCCCGGTGACATGGGCACATATTCTCATGTACTCAGCGGGGCCGAAGGGGCCATGGCCCAGAGTTTCGGTTCCACATGCCACGGCGCCGGCCGCGTCCTGAGCCGGTCCAAGGCCACTAAGAAAGCAAAAGGTCGAGCCATACATCGCGAGTTAGAGGATAAAGGGATCTTCGTGCAATCCAGAGGGAAAAGGACCCTCAAGGAAGAGATGCCAGAGGCATATAAAGACATTTCCCAGGTTGTTCAAGTGGTCCATGAGGCCGGTCTGGCCCATAAGGTTGCCCGGCTCAGACCCCTCGGCGTTATAAAGGGTTGAGACCTCTGGAAAATGCATGTCTTTAACTTGCGCTTTTGAGTCTATGGGCTTCCAGATAAATATCTGGAACTTTATATCAGCTTGGCCCACAAGGGTCAACATAAAATAAAGTTAATCTAAATCAGACTTCGGGCTGCCTTCTTCTTTCAGCAGTTTCTTGGCCATCTCACTGGCCCGGTCATATCTTATCAGACCCCGGTCGATGAATTCGTCTCTCTGGTCCCCGTTAACTTCAACAAATACGGCCTTCAGTATCGCCACTCTCTGGTCAATAGCGGTAACCGGTGCATCCGGTGACGTATCCTCATCTGCCGGCACCTCTGGCACTCCCGCTAACATACACCAGATTAGACTATCCAGTTCCGGGAGGATTCCGCCCGTACTGAAGTCAACCGATTCCCTGAAAGCACGGTAGGCCCTTATGAAATCTTCGCTATATTTCATAACGATACTTTGTTTTCAATCATTGCCATGAGTTATGAGGGGAAACTTAATTTTGAGACGGTCCTGCTACGGTTGCTTAATCTTGATATTTTCCCGGGACCACTCAACGATTTCATCAAAGGTCGTGCCCTTAGGAAAAAAGGCCATCACACCCATTTTTTTGATCCGTTCGATGTCTTCATCATCCAGAAAACCACCCGCTGTAATCGAGATATAATCGGCATTTTCCGCTTTCAAAAGCCGAATAATTTCCTCAAATACCCTTATGTCGGCCCCCTTCAACGTGGTAATTCCTATATGATCTGCCGACTCATGGAGTGATGATCTGACTATGGCCTCAGGCTCCTTGAGTTCTGTGTAGATAACCTCAAAACCCGCCTTGCCCAGACTTTTGGCCAAATTGAGCTGCGCCTCCTTGTGCCCCTCTCCCAATTTTCCCAACAGTATTCTGCCTTTTCTTTCAGCCATATACTTCTCCCGGTCGATTTCCTGAGACCTTTGAAAAACTCCCCCTTTTGCCCGATTTCGGCGTCAAGCTCAAATTTCAATCCTCAAAATACTCAACGTATTCCTGCGGTTGGAATTATCGCCTTCCTTGAACTTGATCAAAATTGAGCATTTTTCAAAGGTCTCAATTTGGATAAACGAGCAAAGATGCCTTTCCTGTAGTGACTGGAGGGAGGCCTTCGTCATTTCAGGGAGTTACGGAATGGGGGACCCCCTGGCTTCACGCTTCGAAGAAGCGGGGAGAACAGGGAGGGGGGAGGCATCACCCGTCCGTAACACCTTGAAATGACCAGGCCGGGGCTTACCCGCCCTCGGCCTGTTGATGGACTTTTTACGAGTCCATCAAAGTTACGTTTACCCAAGTATTATAGTCAATATCGGTTTGTAACGCAAGAAATTAGCTGCTTTTGGCGAAGACTTCGAAACGCCCTTGCTTCCGGCATTGTGTTTTGCTAAGAAAAGGCTATGAGGCTGTCCGAGAATGGCTTCGTCGCGAGACTGAGCGAAAATTTCGAGGGCAAGTCGAAGATCCCGGACTTTGAGCGGGGCGGCAAGCCCAAAACGACCGGAGACGTAGCAGTAGCCTACATTGAGGGCATTTTGGGTTTGCCAACGCAGATCCTCGGTATTTACAGCCAGTCGTAGCAGAAGCCTATTCTCGGACAGCCTCCTATAGCAAACCGGATAAATGAGGAAAATATGGAAAAGGGCACGGAAACCGCATCAGTGATCTTAGCTGCAGGAAGGGGCAGCCGGATGAAAGAATTCAAGGGAAACAAAACGCTCCTGCCGCTGGTCCCGGAAAAATCCCCCTTTGAGGGAAGATTTCCCATCCTGCTTGAAATTCTGAACAACCTTTCTCCCGGTCCAAAGGCCCTGGTTGTCAATTACAAAAAGGAAACTGTGATGAAGGCCACCAGCGGCCTTGACCTCGCCTACTGCGAACAGTCCGTACTCAACGGAACAGGAGGCGCCCTGCTCGCTGCCCGGGGGTTTTTGGAGAAACAGGACTGTGATCAACTTATCATCACCATGGGTGATGTCCCTTTGGTCAGAAAGACCACATACAGTGCCCTGCTAAAGGATCTGAATGACAAGAGCCTCATAGTCCTTGGGTTCCGGCCCCAATCCAAGAAACAATACGGGGTTCTGGAAATCCAGGGAGATCAGGTAAAAAAAATCATCGAATGGAAATACTGGAAAACACAATCAAAAAAAAGGCGAAAAACTTTTGAGATCTGTAATTCCGGGATTTATGCCGCAAGAAAGGATGTCCTTCTCCGCTACCTTTCAATACTTGAATCAAGGCCCCACAGTATTCAAAAAGAGATTAGCGGCAAACTCGTGGAGATTGAAGAGTTTTTTATCACGGACCTGGTGGAATACATGAGTGATGACGGGTTGCCCGTCGGTTACGCGCTTGCCGGGGAAGAAGAAGTAATGGGCGTGGACGACCTTTCAGCTCTTCTGAAGGCCCAGGATATCTTCAAGCATTATAAGCAGGTTTAATTTACTTATTGAGCTATTACAGGAACTCTGAAAGTACAAAGGGACCTGACGCCCCTTTTCTAAATATTTATAACTGGGTATGCACCTTAGTCAACCGTCTACAAAATACTGATAAGAAGATGTTGGTAGCGTCCATCGATCAATGCGAACCGCAGAATTTCGAACAAAAAATGTCGAGTGTTG
>JAFDAP010000060.1 GCA_019313765.1 Deltaproteobacteria bacterium
GCCCATGATCTTGATATTCTTTAATCCCGACATATCACTGATCAATGAAATACCATCTTCAGGCATAACGCCCGCCTTCTGCGGTTCCTCACCGCTATTGACTTCTATAAGGACTTGCATGACTTTCCCCATGTTCTGACATGCCTTGTCAATTGCCCTTGCAAGCTTCATGGAATCCACGGTCTCGATCATATCAAATATCTTGACTGCCTTTTTGGCCTTGTTGCTCTGCAGGTGCCCGATCATATGCCACCTTACCTTTGCACCTACGGCCTCGAATGCCTTTTCAGCCTCTTGCACATAGTTTTCGCCTATGATCTTCAGACCCGCCTCAATGGCCTCCAAGACCTCGTCCGGGGTTCTTGTCTTGGCCGCACCAACAAATTCAACACCCTCCGGCAATTCCTCTAAGATTTTCTTAAGGTTCTCTTTTATCATGCCCGCTCTCCTTTCCGACCGAACCGTATTAAGCACAAAATACTGGATATGCCACACGTATCGTGATATTATTTAGTGTCCATCCAGAAATGGCCCTTTTTCACAATCCCCCGCCTGCTTCGGGACAGGTCAGCGTCAACCCGCCAGAGGCGGATAAATCGGCGGGCTTGGTGTTCCCGCACATGTGCGGGACGCTCAACCCCTTGATTTCTTCGCACTCGCTTCGCGGTGACTCAGTCCCACTGCTTCGCAGCGGGTTCCCGGAAGCCTTGGTCTTGTAAATCCCGCTGAAGCGGGACTGAATTGGACACTTGCAAGTGCCCTTTTTTCATTTATGGATGGACACTATTTAATATAATTTCACAATAATTTTGCGTTGTAAATTTTATTATTCTATCACACTCCTTATCCAATAGCCTTTTTTTTACCCGCCGGATAAGAGAATATCAATCACAGGGATAACTGCTCAGGTTCAAGGTTAGACTGATGAAAGACAGGTTCGATTCTAAACCTAAATGCATAGTTCACCCAGTTCTTGCAGAACACTAAGTGCTATTGCACACAAATCCGGAGCGAATTCTTTGTTGCAAAGGAGATATGAAGAAAATAGCAAAGCGATTAACCTTGAACTGTGAACCGTGAACCTGACAACCTGAGTAATTACTCACAGGATTAAACTGGGGGAGACGTAATGACACACGAAGACAGGGGACATTATGCAAAAAAACACCCGGCAGACCGTGAAGTGAACAAAAAAGTTGCTGAAGCCGTGAAAAAGCGAACTTCCAATGGAAAGATATCTTGCGCTGAGGCATTTAAGATTGCAGACGATTCAAACGTGCAGCCCGCTGAGGTAGGTTTTACAATAGACTTCCTTGAAACACGGATCGTGAAATGCCAGTTGGGGCTCTTCGGTCATAGCCCCGAAAAGAGTATTGTTAAACCCGCAAAAGCCGTGTCAAGCGCCCTGGAAGAGGCTATTCGTGAGCGTCTGGTTAATGGACGCCTCTCCTGCAAGGCTGCCTGGGATATAGCCGAAAAATCCGGAATACCCAAAATGGGGGTCTCCTCAGCCTGTGAGACTTTGGAAATAAAAATCAATTCCTGCCAGTTGGGATCTTTTTGACATAAAAAAGCCGCCCCCTTCATCCCACCTGAAAGGCTGGGATCGGGATAGCGGCCTGAAAATTGTTGTCTTTAACAACTACTGCAGGACTGCCCGCAGGTGCCACCCATGGCCATACTGGAAGAAATATTAAATCCGGCGCCCATGGGGGTATCGACATAATCCACCTTTATCGGTTTCACCATATTAAACAGATTCTTTTCAATGATGTAGCTGAGTCCTTTATCATCAAACGTATGGTCTTCGTCTCTAGGCTCATCCAGAGCCATGCCCAATGAGGGCCCGGATCAGCCGCCACCTGCCATCATTATCCTGATGTGTGGAATCTCTTCTTTATCTTTCAGAAATTCCTTTATCATCTCAGTTGCCTTTTCGGTTACCTCAAACATATCTGCCTCCTTATCGATTTTTTTCTCTTCTTGGTTAATAAATTATGCACTAAAATCAGGTTGTCAAATATAGAGCCACAAAACAGAGAAAGGTTACACTTTTTTAAAAAGGCTCATCTGCAAGCCTTTGCCTCAACCATATCAAGGCCTTATCAAATTCACTCTTGAGTTCCGCTATAGCCTTACCACGGTGACTAACCCGATTCTTTTCCTCGGTAGTCAGCTCTGCAAAGGTCTTTCCCAGGGGAGGATAATAGAAAAGGGGGTCATACCCAAACCCCTTGGTCCCTGTCAATTCTTGAGCTATGACGCCTTCACATGTAGCCTCATAGATTAGGGAAGGTCCCATGGGCACGGCAATAGCAATAATACACGTGAAGGCGGCCTCTCTGTTGACCGCACCTTCCATTGCCTTTAAAAGTTTAAGGTTGTTTGCCTCGTCAGTCGCGTCCTCTCCGGCATAGCGCGCGGAATGGACCCCCGGCATTCCGCCAAGGACCTTTACCATTAAACCGGAATCGTCCGCAAGGGCAGGAAATCCAAGGACTTTAGCCGTAAAGTGGGCCTTTTTTACTGCATTATCTTCAAAAGTTTCTCCATCCTCAATGACAGGGGGGATCGGCCCGAAATCCTTGAGACTCCTTATTTCAATATCAAAATCAGCGACCAGGTGTTTAAACTCGGCTATCTTACCCTCATTTCGCGTTGCAAGCACTAAGGGTCGATCAAGCTCCATATGCATCTCCCGAGTAAAGAATCCACGCCCGTCGAAGATCCCGCTATGCGGGGGAGGACCAGGCTTTGGTTTCACCCCCTAAGGGTTAGACGTTTTTCGCTATTCGGTTGCGCGGCTCGTTTCGTCTTTCGTCTACCGGTTGCGGGTTTTTTTACCGAAAACCGCTTTACGAATCCCGATACGAGCGTCACAACCTCAACCCTATACCGAATAACATAGAGTTTTCTAAAATCATTAAGGCAAAGCCCTCTGACTCTGACCCCGACCAGAGGACGGGGTTTTCCAAGTTCCAATAAAGGTGTGGACTATAATCTATTTTTTTTGATCTTACAACCTGAATTTTTCCCATTTTCCTTCTGGTTGTAAAGATCCGGATCCGGAGGGCCCGGCTTTGGTTTCACCCCCTAAGGATTAGACGGTTTTCGCTACTCGGTTGCGCGGCTCGTTTCGTCTTTCGTCTGCCGGTTGCGGGATTTTTTACCGAAAACCGCTTTACGAATCCCGATACGAGCGTCGCAACCGCAACCCTAAACCGAATAACATAGAGTTTCCTGAACTCATTAAGGCAAAGCCCACTGACTCTGACCCCGACCAGAGGACGGGGTTTTCCAAGTTCCAATAAAGATAAAAGTGGACATGGATGCCGGGCTGTGCAAAAAATGAATCATCATGTTTTCTTTAGAATCCTTCCATAAAGAATACGAGACCGATACAACAGACCTTACAATAAAGGAACGTCGTTTCAGTTTCCTTGTCCCCAGGTCCATTGACAGGTTTCTGGATCCCGAGGATGTATTCCATGATTTTCCCCTGTGGTCCAAGATCTGGGAAACCTCCATTGTACTGTCCGAATATCTTGCAGGAATCCCTGTGGAACCTGAAAAACATTTTCTCGAGATCGGGGGCGGCATAGGCCTTGTTGGAATTATTGCCTCGGCCTTCGGGCATAGGGTGACCATGACGGAATACAACCCTGATGCCCTCAATTATGCCCGTGCCAATGCCGAAACAAATCCGCCTTCTGCGGACTCAAATTTGGAAATCACTCAACTGGACTGGAACAGGCCCCGCCTTGAGGGATTATTCGACTATATTGTGGGGTCGGAAGTGATCTATAAGGAAAAGGATTTTGAACCTGTACTGAAGCTCTTCAAGCGGTATCTTAAGCCGGAAGGGGAGATCATCTTAGCTGAAGGGCTTCGAAAGACAAGCATGGAATTTTTCAGACAGATGGGCGAACTATTCGAAATGAAGGCACAAAAAAAGGTCCTTCGCTACAAAGAGAGAGAAACCAGGGTGATACTTTGCAGGATGAAATTGAAATAAATTCCAAATATCAAATCACAAATAACAAACAAATCACAATTACCAAAATTCCAAATCACAAACTGTTTTCATCATTAGTATATTGTAGTTTGAGATTATTGCCTGTATTTGGCTTGGTATTTGTAATTTGGTGCTTGGAGTTTGGAATTTACTTGTGATTTGGTGCTTGTGATTTGGGATTTAATCAGTGACAAATTCAATTCAGTTTTTTCCTATAACTTTTTTCCCAGCTTCTCCATAAAAATCTGCCGGATCTCCTCAAGACGCTTCTCGTCGGTCGCTTCAAAACGGAGCACCAGCACCGGTTGGGTATTGGAAGACCTGATCAATCCCCAGCCCCCGTCAAATAACACCCTGGCCCCGTCCACATCAATTACTTCATAATCTTTTTTGAATTCCTCTGCCAGTTCGGCCACGATATCAAATTTCCTGTCGTCAGGGCAGTCTATTCGGATTTCAGGGGTGTTTGCCATTTTCGGGACATCGGCCAAAAGCTCTTTCAGTGTTTTTTCGTTTCGCGAAAGGATCTCCAACAAACGTGCACCCGCATAGATGGCATCGTCAAAACCAAGATAGCGCTCGCTAAAAAAGATATGCCCGCTCATCTCACCGCCTAAGAGCGCGCCTTCCTCCTTCATCTTGCTCTTGATAAGGGAATGCCCGGCCTTCCACATGATCCCCCTTCCCCCATGCTTCTCGATGTCGTCATAAAGGACCTTGGAACATTTTACTTCCCCGATGATCTTAGCCCCGGCATGGCGTGAAAGCATGTCCCTGGAAAAGATAATCATCAACTGGTCACCCCAGATGATATTTCCCTCGCTGTCCACCACGCCGATCCGGTCCGCATCCCCGTCAAAGGCAATCCCGAGGTCGGCGGATACATCCCTCACTTTGGATATCATGGCCTCGAGATTTTCAGGAATTGTGGGGTCCGGGTGGTGGTTTGGAAATCTCCCGTCAGGCTCACAGAAAAGGGGAACGACCTCAAACCCGAGCCTTTTGTAGATTTCTTCGGCAACAGGCCCTCCGGCCCCGTTTCCTGCATCCACAACGACCCTCCTTTTGAACGGGCCGGGCTCTATGTTGCCCTCCAAGTATCGCAGATAAGGATCGTTCATATCGGCCTTGTCCAATGTTCCCTTACCGCTTATGAATTTGCCCGATTCACTGATCTTTCTGATCTCCTGGATCTCTTCACCGTGGATAGTAGCCTTGCCCAGGCAGATCTTAAACCCGTTAAACTCAGGTGGATTATGGCTGCCGGTGATCTGGACCCCTCCGTCCGTCTCTAAATGATGAAGGGAAAAGTAGAGAAGCGGGGTCGGGACCATGCCCAAGTCCACGACCTGTACGCCGCATTCCATGAGACCCTCGATAAGCCCTTGTGAAAGATCCGGGGAACTCAAGCGGCAGTCATAACCCACGGAAATCCGCCTCGCTCCCCTGTCATGGTAATAGGTGCCCATGGCAAGGCCCAGTTCATGGGCCATTTCTCTGTTCAATTCCTCGGGCACGACACCTCGGATGTCATATTCTCTGAAAATATGCGGTTTCACAGTAATTCATCCTTTCCAGTTCTTCTCAGTTGCTCAACAATCCTTCGAATATCCTGGGACCGATCTAAATCGGCCACCAAAAGGGCTTCGGGGGTATCCACCACAAGGCAGTTCTTGAGACCGAGGCAGGCCACCAGACGTTCGCCGCGTCCGGAAACAAAACTCCGCTCACAGTCGATCAAAAGAGTTTCGCCCTCCTTTAAATTCTTTCTTTCGTCATGGTCGAAAGCCCTAAGGTCATAAAGGGATGCCCATGATCCCACATCACTCCACCCACATTCACACGGAAGCACATAGACCTTTTCCTCGGTCTTTTCCATGATACCATAGTCAAAGGAAACGCCCTCGATCTCATCATAAACCGCTTTGAACTCGGCCTCAAATCCTTTGGCGCCGAATGCCTTCTCAAGTCGCAAAAGTCCTTTATACAGCCCCGGCAGATGTGCCTTTAGCTCATTTAAGACAGTCTCGGCCGTGGCCACAAAGATTCCCGCATTCCAGTAATATTGGCCGCTGTCAAGATAATTGTGCGCCTTCTCAAGATCCGGCTTTTCAACAAATTCCGAAACCTCATATGCTGAAAGACCCTTAACATCAGCATGACTCTCACCCCGCCGGATATAACCGTAGCCGGTCTCAGGCCTTGTGGGCACAATACCTAAGGTCACAATTCCTCCCAAGCCTGCGAGTTCTCCTGCGGCCTCTAAGGCCTTAACAAAAGAAGAGGTGTCACCTATAAAATGGTCGGCAGGCAGAAAGGCCACAGATCCCGCATAGCCCAAATGCCGGGCATATATGGCTCCCAGCCCGATACAGGGAGCGGTATTACGTCCCACAGGTTCGGCAAGCATGTGGACGCCGCGGCCTTTAAAAAGGCTTTCGGCATCTTTTAAGTGTTCGTGTCCCAGGACAAGGATCATCTCTTCATCCCCGGCTAAGGGCTTAAGCCGGTCACAGGTCTCAACCACCATGGGGCCGCGGCCCGTGATATTCAAAAATTGTTTCGGCCTGCTTGTCCTGCTCACCGGCCAGAACCGGGTCCCGGAGCCGCCACACATTATCACCGCAAACATATTTTCCTCCGGCCAGTTGGTTTCGGCTTTCGAATCATGGGTTTATAATTCCTGACACCTGAAACCTGAAACCTTTTTTAAGTCCTCTCCTGCATGTTGTTTAATGATCAAGAGTTTGAGTGGTCACGTCCTGTAATCCGCATTGATGGTCACATATTCATGGGTGAGATCGCAGGTGATGATTCGATCCTGATAGTCGCCCTGGTGGAGGTCTATGGTGAGATCAAATTCCTGTTCCGACATTTTTTCTGCTGCCCTTTTTTCCGGTTCAACACCTTTACCCAATCCCCCTTCAACGATCAGGATGTCGTCAATCCATATATCCACTCTTTGCTCTTCCATGACGATTCCAGACCTTCCAAGGGCCGCCATGATCCTTCCCCAGTTAGGGTCCTGGCCGTAAAATGCGGTCTTGACCAGGCTGGAATTGGCCACGGTCTTTGCCGCCTTGAGGGCATCTGAAGGGCTGTGGGCCCCTTTTACCTCTATATTGACCAGCTTTGTGGCACCCTCGCCGTCCTTGACCATCATGCGGGCCAGTTCCCCCATCACGGTCTTAAGCCCGTCAATAAATCCCCTCTGATCAGCCTTTGATAAGGGACCGTTCCCTGCAGTGCCGTTTGCCATAACTAAGACCGTATCATTGGTACTTGTATCTCCATCCACCGTGATCCGGTTAAACGTGGTCTCCACCGGGGAAAGCAGTGCGCGTTTCAGGTCTTGGGCATCAATTCGAATATCGCTCAGGATAAAGCAGAGCAAGGTAGCCATGTGGGGCATGATCATACCGGCCCCCTTGGCAATACCTAAGATATGGAAGGGGACATCCCCGGCCAGGCCTTTAAACATGCTGATCTTGGAAAAGGAATCAGTAGTCATAATGGCCCGGGCCGCATCCGGGATTCCATCCGGGGAGAGGGTCTCAACAAGGCCCGGTATGGCCCCTGAAATCAGGTCCATGTCCAATGGCTGGCCGATAACGCCCGTTGAGGCCACGAGGACCTCTTCAGAAGCAACCCCCAGCTCTTTGGCCACAAGATCAGCGGTCAGCCGTGCGTCATTCAATCCTGTCTTCCCGGTGCAGGCATTGGCATTTCCCGCATTGGCGATAATGGCCTTTGCCTTACCGCTCCCGACATGTTCCCGGCTCAAAATGACCGGCGCCGCCTTGACCTGATTGGTGGTAAACACCCCCGCTACAGTCGCTTCCTTTTCGGAAAAAATCAGGGCGAGATCCAAAACATTCTCTTTCTTGAGCCCTGCCGCCACGGCAGAGGCCTTGAAACCCTGTACTATATGCTCATTCTCATTCATAAGTTAGTTCGCTTCGCTCACAATTGGAATAAGGTAGCTGCTAATTGTATCGACGCTTCCCACAGCATTTCGAGAAATATTCCAAAATTCCAACATTCCATTATTCCATGTGTGAGGCAAGGCTACCAAGCCTAAACAAATACCTATAATTTCAATAAGTTGTAGAATTTCCGAGACGTTTATTTATTTGC
>JAFDAP010000061.1 GCA_019313765.1 Deltaproteobacteria bacterium
AAATGATAAAGATCCGGATTCATTGTCCTCATTTTTAGCACATTCCCTTTTTTCCCGTCAACTTCAATCCCTCCCCTGAGCTGTAAAAAGGGATCAGGGCAAACCGCTTGCCCTCTTGTGTGAATCACTATATAATTACGGAATATACGTCAAAATACTACTAAAGGCCGAGGTTTTTTATGGATCTGTATGTGCTGAAAAGCTTGCGAAAGATAGCTGAAATTATCAGCCTGATAATTTCAAAAAAAGTGGAAATCAAAGTCTTGATTCAAGAAGAATCAGCCGCTTTCACTTCAAGCTTAATCCATTACTCTTCCCCTACCGGTGAGGCCCTGGACTCAAGCGCCGCTATTGAGAGGGCCGAACTGATCATGCAAAAATTGACACCGGCCCAAGGTAACACGCTTATTCAGTCATCCTCTGATGTTCTGATAGAGTGCGAATTCAGTCAGAGGTCCTTGCGCTTCAACACCCGGTATATAGGGATAAGCACCAAGCACCCGCATTTCGGTATTATAGTAGGCTTCCCTGAATCCTTAGAAATACAGGACACGCGAAACGAGGAAAGGACTGTCCTGACAACGCCGGACTTTATTTCCGTAGAATTTCAATTGGGAAAGGCCCCTGGAAAAGATTATCAAGTTGGTGTATTCGACTGTTCACCTCATGGCCTGGGTCTCCTGATTACCAAGAAAGATATGGAACTGCTTCAAATGCTGAAGCAGGGCGACAAAATTAAGGACATGACGTGCTATGCACCGCGGGCCATGATTACTGTGGATGCCGAGGTAAAGCACATAACAAAGATCGAAGAAGGAAACTTCAAAGGCCAGTATGTTATAGGGTTACGATCAAGCGAGATTATTGAGAGCTGCAGGCCCCCCTGGGAATTAGACCAGTGAATGCCCAAGGCAACCAACCGTGAACCTGACAACCTGAGTTACCATGCCATTTGAGACGGACATCGTCAGTGAGGAGGAGATAAGGCGGGAAAAGAACAAGGCCCGCAACCTCAGAAAGACGCACTGGTGGAATAATAAATTCCAGACAGGGGTATGCCATTACTGCCATCGACAGGTGGGGCGTGAAGAGTTGACCATGGATCACGTGGTCCCTCTCAGCCGGGGCGGGAAAAGCAAGAAAGGCAATATCGTCCCTGCCTGCAAGGAATGCAACAATAAAAAAAAGTACTTGTTACCAATCGAGTGGGAGGAGTATCTTCAGGCACTGGAAAAGCAGTTTTGAGGTTTTTTAGGTTTATATCCCTTTTGTCACCTCTATTTTCGAGCCCACAATATCTTCTGAATTCAGGCCCAGGCGATCACAGGCCCGGCCTAAATTGACGGCAATCTCAAGAAGGCCTGAACTGCCTATCATGGCCAATGTCTCACCCGCGCTCGCATCGGCATAGGTCTTACACACCCCTTCAATCACCAGATCCCCAATATTTATAACCGGTCTGGCCGACCCTGAAAATTGATCTAAGTCTTTCTGAAGGATATTGGTGATCAGATTTCCGAAGTGGTCGACACGAATTATCTGGCCTGAGAGGACTTCCCCTGCCTGTTGCGGCCTTGGAACTTCAAATGGCACGGGATCGCTTATCGAATGACCCATTTTCCGTGGATCCACGCCCCGCGAGAGGTGGGCTGCCACAGGGGCAAAAATATCTCTTCCGTGAAAGGTGTGGGTGATATGGGGAAGAAAATACTTGCTCTCCGTGAGATGAATGGCCTTAATATCGGCATGGGCCACGATGATCGGCCAGAAAATACCGTTATCCGGACCCACAAAGAAATATTCCTCCGTTTCAAGGAGGATCAACCTTCTTCCGGTCCCCACCCCAGGATCAACCACTGCCACGTGGACGGTCCCTTTTGGGAAAAAGGTATAGGCTTCCTCGATGATGCAGGCGGCCTGCATGACCGATCCCGCTTTTATCAGGTGACTGATATCAATGACCCGGGCCGCCGGATTAATAGACAGGATAACCCCCTTCATGATTCCCACATAAGGGTCGGAAAGGCCAAAATCGGTTGTCAGCGTAATGGTGCCCGAGCATTTCATTTCCAGCCCTCCACAAGCCTGGGAACAATCTCCCCGGCTTTGCCTATCAGAGAAAAATCCATAGAAGATGAATTGGGCGTCCTTTCGAGATTGATCTCCGCAACCACTGCCCCCCGGGACTTTGCCTCCAAGGCTAAGGACGCGGCAGGCTGGACCACGCTCGATGTGCCTATGACCAGCATGACCCGGCTGTTCGTTGATGCTTCAATAGACCGGTGGAGGATATCCTGGTCAAGTGACTCCCCGAACCAGATCACATGGGGTCGCAAAAGCCCTCCGCAGGTCTTGCACTTGGGCGAGGTCCCTAAGTCCGGGGAACGATCCAGGGTTATTTCCCGGCACCTGGTACACCGCACCTTCCACAAGTTTCCATGAATCTCCAGGAGATTTTGGCTGCCTGCCAGAAGATGGAGACCGTCCACATTCTGGGTAATGAGGGTGAAATTCGGGACAAGGCTCTCGAGATCGACCAGTGCCCTGTGGGCGGGGTTGTATGTGACCTTGCTTATGAGATCCCTTCGCCAGTTGTAGAACTCCCATACCAGTTCCGGGTCCTTGGCAAATGCTTGCGGGGTGGCCAGGTCCGTGGCCTGGTAGTTTCGCCACAGGCCCCCAGAACCCCGAAAGGTGGGCACACCGCTTTCCGCTGAAATGCCGGCCCCGGTCAAGACCGCCACTCGATCGGCCTTTCTGAGTTTTTCTCGAAGGGCATTTATTTCCTTTTCCATACTTTGATTTTACCCGAGATACTGCCACGAGTCAAGCAGAGGAGGGGGCTGTGAAGGGAAACGTCAAAGTCAACTCTAACTGATTCAGATAGTAGCGATTTGCTTTCCAGGTCACGGCATTAAAATCCCAAATTTCAATACTCAAACTACAAACAATATCAAAATTACAAATTCCAATAACCAAAACATTTCAATCACTTATTGGATGTCTCGCCGTCATTTTAGCTGTTTTGAATTTTGAATTTCGGTCATTGATATTTGTTTGAGATTTGTATTTTGGTGCTTGGAATTTTCATGATTTTTATAAGCCGGTAACTTAATTTATTCCAAGCAATTACCTGTTTAAATGACGTGGCTCTGGGGATCTGTGTTATTTAGTGGTATGTCAAAAATTGATAAAAAATGCCTTTGCGAAAAAACCAAAAAACTGTTGACAAGAAATCCGCATCAGTGTTATTTAAATCGAACGTTCGTTTGATTAATCTGGAATATTCTTATGTCAAAGCCCAAGAATCTACAGAAAAGCAACGAAATTTATAGTGTTGTTGCACGTCTCTTTGCCCACAAGGGGTATCATTCTACCTCAATGCGGGAGATTGCCGGGGAATTAGGCATGAACCAGTCCTCCCTTTATCACTATTTCAAGAGCAAAGAGGATGTTCTCTATAAACTGATGAACGATGCCATGGATGATGCCATGGCAACCATGGAGGAAATCTGCGCGGCAGATCTTTCCCCGGAGGATAAATTAAAAAAGGTCCTTGGCTTTTACACCCGTTATTATGCCGGGGATCAGGAGCGGCTTATTCTTCTTGTAAACGAAAAGAATTCCCTGAGTGATGCATACAGCCAAAAGCTGATTCAAAAGGAACGACGTTACGTTAACCTTTTTAAACAGATATTTGAGGAACTGGCCGGCCACAATAAAATCAAGGGGATTCCTCCTTCGGTGGCCACATTTGCCTTCCTTGGCATGGTCCATTACACCATCAAATGGTACAATAAAAAAGGCCCGGTGGGATTGGATGAGCTGGCCGATATATTTGTGGAAATCTTTAGCAAAGGTGTTTTGAAATGATGGCTTTAACACATCCGGCTGCTGTGACTTATCTGGGTTTACCGGGATACGTTTTTGCATGGTTAATATTCGTTTCAGCGTTATCAATATTTTCCTACATAATTTACAAAAGATATTTGTTGATCAGGGCAGGCAAACCTGACCCGCGTTTTTCCGATATCGGAAAAAGGGTCCTGGATCTTATTGTCTACGGGTTTATCCAGAAAAGACAACCCCGCTATCTCTGGGCGGGCCTGATCCATATCATGATATTCTGGGGATTTATCGTACTCGGGCTTCGCTCCATTGATCTGGTTAGCCAGGGGTTGAGCCTTCCTTTTCTTAGCCCTCTCATGCAAACAGGGTTTGGGCCGTTCTACGACACGTTCAAGGATATCTTTGAATTGATCGTGCTCGGTGCGTGTTTATGGGCCATTCTTCGCCGGGCCCTGGTAAAACATGAGAGATATGAAGGCAGCCACACATTCGAGGCATACTTTGTCCTCTGCCTCATTTCCTTTTTAATGATTACGGACATGTTTTATGAAGGGAGTGCCCTCCTTTTAAATGAATCCAGGGAAACATTTCTTCCGGCATCCCAGTTAGCCGCGCTTGTTTTATCCGGTTCTTCTCCGCGTTTTTTAACGGGCACCCATATCTGGAGCTACTGGCTCCACATATTGACCTTTTTCTTTTTCCTGAATTTCCTTCCCCTTGGCAAACACTTCCACATCATAACGGCCCTTCCGAATATTTTTTTGAGAAAGCTTGAGAAAGGGGCGATAAAACCTGCGCAATGGGGAGTTGAGGACATCGATGAATTAGAGACTTTAGGCGTTGAAAAATTTGAAGACTTTACCTGGAAACATATCCTTGATTTCTACACTTGCACCGAATGCGGTAGGTGCTCGGACAACTGCCCGGCAAATATTACCGGCAGGCCACTATCACCCAAGATGCTCACGATTAAACTGAGGGACCACGGTTACCATAAGGTTCCTGTTTTTAGATCTAAGGATGAGAGAAGTAATGCACTTCCCATGACAGGCGGCCTTATATCCCATGATGAGATCTGGTCATGCACCACGTGCGGGGCATGTGAGGAGGAGTGCCCGGTCTTTATAGAGTATATTGATAAGATCATAGACATGAGACGCCATCTCATTGAGACCTCTCAAAACCCCAAGACATTCAACCAGGTCCTGATGCACTTTGAAAAGACAGGGAATCCCTTTGGCAAACCGGCCACAAAACGCGCGGATTGGATCAAGGAGTTGGAAGACACGGCCGTAAATGTTTTGAAAGAGGGCGATGAAGTGGATGTCCTCTATTTTGTGGACAGTTATGCTTCATACGACCCCGCGGCCCAGGCCATTGCCGCGGCCATTGTGAAAGGACTGAACTCGGCAGGCATTGATTTCGGTATCCTGGGACCACTTGAAAAGGATTCAGGCCACCAGGTCCGCCGAATGGGCGAGGAGGGACTTTTCCAGCTCTTAGTTGAAGAAAACATGGAGACACTCTCAAGCGTCCGTTTCAAACGCATTATTACCACGGACCCCCACGCCCTTAATACGCTCAAAAAAGATTATCCCGGAGACTTTGAGGTCTTCCACTATACACAATTTTTTCAATCCTTAGTCGAGACCGGCCAATTGAGGCCTGCAAAAAGCCTTGACACTAATGATGTCTATACGTATCACGATCCCTGTTATCTTGGCCGCCATAACGGCATATACAATGAACCAAGGCAATTGCTTGGCTCGATTCCGGGCCTGAAACTTGTTGAGATGGAAAGGTCCCGGGATCGAAGCTTCTGCTGCGGCGGAGGGGATATTGTTTTGTGGCATGAGATAGAGCAGGAAGAGACACGCATGGCCTCCATGCGCATACAGATGGCAAAGGAAGCAGGCGCAAATGTTATTGTAACGGCATGCCCGTTCTGTTTTATTCACTTTGAAGATGCAATAAAGACGGATGGCTTAGAAGATGAGTTGAGGGTAATTGATCTTATGGAGTTATTCGTATCAATGTTAGGAGGTAAATAAGATGGACATTGTTGTATGTGTAAAGAGGGTCCCCATGACCCAGGAGGTGGACCTGGAAATTGATGGGACAGGGAAAGATGTAAAAAAAGATGCCCTGGCTTACGTTGTAAATGACTGGGACAACTATGCCATAGAAGAGGCGGTCCTTCTTCAAGAAAAGTTTGGAGGCACTGCAACCGCAATAACAATCGGCACGGAGGATGATGAGGAGGTCTTGCGAAGGGCACTGGCAGTGGGCGCTGACAGGGCCATCAGGATTGATCCGGGTGATCTTGAATTAGACGGCTTTGTTGTTTCCAGGCTCCTTTGGCAGGTTATTAAGGACCTTGAACATGACCTTGTTCTGACAGGTGTTCAGTCTGACGACGACAACTGCGGCATGGTGGGCATTATGTTGGCCGAACATTTAGGTTTGAGCCATGCTGCCGTGGTAACGGGCGTGGAGCCCGAAGGGGATGAGGCCACCATCAACGTGGAACTGGAAGGCGGCATGGATGAGGTCTCAAAGATCCGGCTTCCGGCCCTTTTGAGCATACAGACAGGAATCAATGAGCCGAGATATGTCTCCATCATGGGAATAAGAAAGGCGGGTAAAAAAGAGCTTAAAGTATTAAAGGTCGAAGATCTGGGTCTCACAGAGGACGACCTCACCCCGCGCACCGTGGTTGAAGAGGTTTTCCTGCCGCCCGAGACAGAGGGCGCCGAGATGATAGAAGGGAATGCGTCCACAGTGGCTGAAGAGATTATTCGTATACTGACGGAAAAGGGGGTAACGGTTTAAATGGGCGATATATTTGTTGTTGTTGAACACAGACAGGGTGAAGTGAGGGACATCACTTATGAGATGCTTTTCAAGGCCGGTCAACTGTGCAGGGAATATTCCCATAACCTGACGGCCATAATATTGGCAGGACAGAATGAGTCTTTCCTGGATGACATTGCCCCAAAGGCAGACAGGGTCATAGTTTACGAGGATGAGCGCTTGAATAATTTTAGCGGCGAACTTTACAGGGAGATCCTCAACGTGCTTATTGAAGAACACCGGCCTTTTCTTACCCTTATGGGCCATACGTCCTGGGGCATGGACCTGGGGCCCGCGCTCTGCGCTAAAACCGGATATCCCTTAGCCACTGACTGCGTTGATATTATGGTAGAAAATGACCGTCCCGTGGTTATTCGACAGATATTCAGCGGAAAGGTCTTTTCCAGGGTCTCTTTTAAGGAATCCGAAGGTTATCTTGTCTCAGTAAGGCCTGGCTCCTTTCTGCCGGAAGAGGTTGAAGCCCGTAAGGGAGAGGTGATTAAGAATGAACTTCCTGCTGACTTGCCGGTGCCGCGAAAGAACTTTGTGGAGTTTGTGGATACGGCCGCAGGTGATGTGGATATATCCCAGGCGGATTTCCTTCTTTCCATTGGAAGGGGCGTTGGTGAAGAAGACAATATCGAAGCATTAAAGGAACTGGCAGAAATCATGGGGGGGACACTTTCCTGTTCCCGTCCCATAGTGGATAAGAACTGGCTGCCCAAGTACCACCAGGTGGGCACCTCGGGCAAATCAGTAAAGCCAAAGGTCTATCTTGCATTCGGGATCAGCGGGGCATTCCAGCACGTGGCTGGAATTACGGGCGCAGGCACGGTGATTGCCGTTAATAAAGATAAGAAAGCCCCCATATTCAGGGTAGCGGACTATGGCGTGGTAGACGACCTTTTCAATGTAGTGAACGCGCTTAAGGAGAAACTGAAGGCTTAGTAAAAAGCCTGGCCCAGCCTCCGGCCCATAGGGCCTACGGCCCGGAGGGAGGACCAGGTTTTGGTTATCCCAAGAGGGGATTTGCATTGTTGGAGTTTTATTGGCTTATTGAAATCCCAAATATCAAATCCCAAACATCAAATGGTTCGACAGGCTCACCATCCTGAGCGACGTCGAAGGACAAATTCCAATGACCAAAATTCGAAAATCCAAACAGTGTCTTGTCCTGGAAGGTTTTGGTCATTGAATGTTGAAATTTGAGATTCTTGCCTGCCTTTGGCATGGTATTTGTAATTTGGTTCATCCTTCGCAGTAGTCTGCTACGGAGAATGGATGCTTGTAATTTGTATTTTTAGACACAAAAACCCAAGGCAGAGCCATCTAGCTCTGACTCCCGCACAGCGGGATCTTCGACGGTCCCAGCCTCCGGCCCATAGGGCCTACGGCCCGGAGGGAGGACCAGGTTTTCAATGGAAAATACGGCCCATAGGGCCTACGGCCCGGAGGGAGGACCAGGTTTTCAATGGAAAATAAATCCAACCAAGGAGTCATTCAATGGATTTCACACTGTCCAAAGAACAGCAGGACATTATCAAAGCCGCCCGGGAGTTTGCATTAGGCGAGTTCCCGGATGTGGCCCAGGAATTTGACCGCAACGAAAGCTTTGATTTGAATCTCTGGAAAAAGGCGTGCGAGTTAGGTTTCGTGGGGATTTTT
>JAFDAP010000062.1 GCA_019313765.1 Deltaproteobacteria bacterium
CTGCTTGTAAAACTGATAATTACCATAGCCACGGTGTCAAGGGTATACAAGGACCAGTGCCAGGGGAGGCTAAAGCCGCCTTTCTAAAAACTCCATTTCAGGGTGGTAATAACCTTGTCGTTGTTGCGCCAGCGACCGAAATAGCTCAGCCTGTCACCGTCGAAAAAATTATGCACCTTCCATTCTTTTTGGAGCACACAATAGCACAGCATTGGTTACAAAGACAATGATCACCTCCCACCTTAATCCTTCCTTTCACCTCCGGCCTGATCATTCCACCAAGGGATTTAATGTACTCTATAAAAACATCCCTTTGAAACATGGAAGATTCAAATCTGTCAATGGCCTTTAAAAACACCTTGTAACCGTCTCCCCCGTTTGCCAGGTATGAATTTGTCGCAATCTTATAAGTTCTGTCAGGGTCAACCGGATTTCCTTTTATAAGGATTTCTTTACATTTCCCGGCGGCATAATTTATTGTGAAGTTCAATCCTTCTGACACCTGTGGAAAAGCTCCCCTGCCTCTGTATATGGTTGCAATATAATCAAAGAGTGATAAAACATCGGAGCCCTTCAACGTGAGCACTACCACCGAATTGTCAAAGGGAAGTATCTCATGTATTAATCCCCTCGTAATCGGGCCTTCCGGTAGATCGGTCCTGATGCCTCCCCCGTTTTGAATGGCAAAATCAACGCCCAAATTCTTTGTAAACCACAGCATGGAATCAGCAACCATACCCCCCAAGGGCGTTTCCCTCGTTCTCAGTCCTTTTGCGAAAAACGTTCCTTCGGCATGCCCTATCACTTCCGATAAAAGGGACTCCACCTTATCGACATATGGCTGAAATAGTTTTAAAAGCCTTTGGTCCTCTTCTACCTCTTTGCCGATAAAGTGATATGCTTTGGTCCCGTCCGGCTTCTTTTCTACAGTTTTCAGGTTAACGGGAATGGTTTCAAACTTGAAGTCCTTAACCTTTTTGTTTTGGATCCAAAGATCAACCCTTCCTAAGACGAGTCCCCATTTCCATGCCTGAACGATTATGGTCCTATGATCTGACCCGGTACTCTTTATGAGAATCGGAAAATCAAGCCTCGTATGGGTGTGCCCGTCCACAATAAGATCAATCCCGCTCACTTCCAAGGCCAACCTCTTTGAACCTTTCGTACAAAACGGGTATATGCCCATATGAACCAATGCAATGACAATATCGGCCTCTTTTTTCAACATTGGAAGCAGTTTTTTGGCAACTTCCACTTCATCTTCAAAAATGAGGTCCTTGATATGTTCGGGATTCCCGGTTATTTCAGTTTCCTTTGTGGTAAGGCCAAAGATCGCCACTTTCAAGTTGCCAAATTGCTTTATGATATAGGGCCGGGCAAGATATTTGCCGTCCCTTGTTTTGACATTGGCGGAAAGAAAGGGGAACTGAGCCAACTCCATCTGATCCCTTAACACATGAACAGGATTATCAAACTCGTGATTTCCCACTGCCATGGCATCATAGCCGATATAGTTGAACCCTTCTATATCCGGTTTGGCCTTGAAAAAATTTGATTCTACCCTGCCGGTATTGAGATCACCGGCGTCCAAGACCAAAACATTCCGGTTTCTATCTCTTATTTGTCTGACTAATGTGGCTCTTGCAGGCAGGCCCCCGACATTCGGAGCGGGGTATTTGAAAAACTTTACAGGATGCCCGTGCGTATCATTGGTGTGCAGAACGACTAATTTGTGAACAGCGGAATTCAGGTTCGGGTCATGTTCCCGAAGCGTCCCGCAGGCGACAAAAAAACCCGGCAGTACTAAAGCAAGGAAATAGACCGCATGTTTTACTTGCCGCTTTGTTAAGAGGGTCCTCACCGTCTCCCTTCCTTGTGCAAAGGAAATTATTTGCACTTCACGTACAACCTGTATTGAGGCTTCTCAGTCACCGGCGCATGGCGGAGATCCAGCTTGATGTAATAAGTAGACTCAGGCGTTACGGCTAAGGTTATGGCGGGACCGGTTTTCATTGAATCTTGTCCAACCGGTTTTTTGTTTACATCAAACACGGTCATAGCGAAGCGCTGGTTTTTCTTTTTCAAAGCAGGCTCCAGCCTCAAAATCATGGTTTTTCCTGTTGCCCGGACTTTATAGAAATCAGAACGATCCCCTGCCGTACCCCTCTTGCCTATAATAATCCCTTCGGTGATTTCTTGCGCCGTATTGAATGATCCGTTACTCTTTGATGTTTCATGGATCGTTATAGTGGGAAATTTCGCAGGAGCAGTCTCAGGCTCCTTTACCGATTGATCTTTGAGAACAACTGCATCATGAGATCCGGTAAACCGGGTAGACGGGACCTCTTTTGGAGGCGCTTTCTCTTTCAATTCAGGCCCTGTCGGCTTGGTTGGAGATTGGCCCGGCGAAATATCCTTACTTTTGGGTTCGGTAGCAATCTCTTTTTCGAGTTGATCCACAGGAACACTCACGGAACCACGAGAAACAGAAACCGGAGGAGATGAGGGTTGCTTTGCAGTCTTATCGGGTAGATTTGGCTTTGTTCGCTTGAGAGAAGCGGGACCAGGCCCCATATTCATGCGGTCGTCTGTTGTTAAATAGATCGCAACAATACCTGCCGCTCCCAGAACCAGCAAAACTATTAATATCAGCGTCACTAATCTGTGTTCATTCACGAATCGATGTTTCTCCCTTCATTATACCTAAAGTGATCGGTTCAAGGTTCAGGGTTCAAGGTTCACCTGTTTTCGTGCGGGCACGCAACGGCAGGAATGTTGTAATCTATTAACATATTTCACCCACCTGTCCGCCGTACAAGACTTTGGCAGGCGGGTTGGGTAAAACATACGTGTCGTTTCTACTGAGGTATCATCCTTTTGATATCAGACAGTTAGGGGTCTTCAACCGGGAACCGTGAACGTTGAACCGCTCAACCCCTTCGCCTGCCTCTGCCCATACCTCCACCCCGGCCCATACCACCGCCTCTGCCCTTGCCGCTGCCACTTCCCCTGCCTTGCCATTCCTTCCGGGCCGGGCCATCCGGTCCGGCTTCAGCCTTTTCCTCCAATTTTTGGGCCTGATCAGCAACAAAACGGCGAATCGTTTTATAGAAATAAGAGCATGCATTCAGAATGATGTTTGTACCGGCCTCAACCATGGCCTCCGTATTATCCCTCGCTTCCGCATTCGACCTGGGCCGGGGACTTTCCTGTTTCTCCGGTTCCTCCTGCGTCTGTTTTGAGGACAAAAAGGATTTCACCGTGTCATAGGCTGCATTAACTTCCTTTATTTTTTCCTCGGCCTTTTCTTTGAGCCGGAGATTATTGGAAAAGCGATCCGGATGCCAGACATTGACGATATCTTTATACGCCTGTTTCGCCTCATCCGGAGAAGCGCCAGGGTCAAGTTCAAGTACTTCAAAACAACGTTCAATATCCATTTTCAACTTCCTTTAAACATTCCGTAACAGTTCTGCCATAAGGTCATCCGGGCACTGCAATTTGAATCTAAAGTATCAACATCTCTGCGAATTGTAAAGAGCCATATGTCTTATCCTTCTTACTTTTATTTGTAACTTCTAAAAAAATTCGGGTAAGGCCGTGCCGGAAAGCACATTGCGGGGAGAGATACTTGATAGGATTGAAAAAGTGCGGGAACCTTGAAGTATAAATGGTTTTAATAATATTAAGCCGTGTTGTTTATGCAAGGTTAGGGTAAAGATAGGCGCAGCCTACCACGGCAAAGATGACGCCCGCCAAATCCGCTGTCAGGGCAGCGGCCAAGGCATGCCGGATCCGCCGGACCTGCACGGCCCCGAAATAGACCGCAAGCACGTAAAAGGTGGTCTCGGTGGAACCCTGCAGGGTTGACACTAAATAGCCCGTGTAGCTGTCCGGGCCGATAGCCGGATCATTAATAATGGATGCCATTATCCCGTAGGCCCCGGAGCCGGAAAGCGGCCGGAGAAACGCCATGGGCAGGGCCTCGGCAGGCATTCCCACCTTGCCGGTCCATGCGCCAAACCAGGAAACGACGGCCCCCATTGCTCCGCTTTCGCGAAACATACCCACTGCCACTAAAATGGCCACAAGGTAAGGAATAATCCTGACCGCAACCTGAAAGCCTTCCTTGGCACCTTCCACGAATATCTCGTACACACGCACCCTTCTGGCCACTCCGAAGCCCAAAAAACCGGCCATAAGCCCGGGAATAATCCATGGGGATATGGCCTTTCCGTAAATAACGGTCAAGGGAATAAAAGCAATCAGGACGCAAAGGGCCATCAGGGTGACCCACATGGGATAGGCCCCGGTCGGCTCTAAGGGTACTTGCTCTTCCTTCACGGTCTTGCCGTCTGACGTCTTGACTTTCACGTCTTTGACCGGGCCCTTTTGTAAAAAAAACCTTTGATATGCCTTGGCCGCAAATATGGCAGTGATTGTCGAGCATAAGGTAGCAAACAGGGTAGTGGAGAGAATCCCCGCAGGTTCCACCGATCCGGCGGCCGCCCGCAATGCGATAACACCCGTGGGCAACAGGGTCACGTTGGAGGTATTGATGGCCAGAAAGAGGACCATTGCGTTTGTGGCCGTTCCCCTGTCTGCATTGAGCTTGTCAAGTTCCTGCATGGCCCGAATCCCGAAGGGTGTGGCCGCATTACCCAGACCCAGGGCATTGGCCGACATGTTCAGGATCATAGCGCCCATGGCCGGGTGATCCGGGGGCACGTCGGGAAAGAGCCGCACCATCAAGGGGCGAATAAGACGGGCCAGCACGGTCAACAGCCCACCCGCCTCAGCCACCTTCATGAGTCCCAAAAAAAGGGTCATCACACCGATAAGACCGATGGCCAGTTCTACGGAACCGGCAGCCGAGTCCACCATGGCGGCGGAAAGGGTGTTCATAGGCGAGACTACCCCATCCATGGGCACCCAGCTAAACTCGCGCCATGCGGTGCTAAGAAATGCAATCAGGACAATTACGAAAAATACAACATTCATCGCATATAGGATTTCAAACTAAATTTGAATTTCAAAGGACTAAAACGTTACAGTTCTATCGTATCTGCTCAACATTAGGGGGAACTCGAATTTATGCAGACATCTCTTGAATAACGACCGGCGTCCGTCGAGGCATGCGGATCTCTTTTCAAAGAGCCGCATAACCTTGCCGTGTCTCGAATCACGGCGGCCCTCTTTACAATTAGGCCCTGGACAGCTCTCCGAGGCGTAGGCTCTACGGAATGGAAAAGGAGCCAGAGGCTTGAGGCGAAAGGCAAGAGAAAGGAAGTTAGTAATAATACTCCAATGCCACGAAAATGCTTTTTTCATTCAAGACCTGTCCCTGGATGTTTAGTTGGAAGGCCGGGGAAAGTTGAAATTCAATTCCGGCATAGACGCCGCAACGGTTTTCTTCTTCCAAATCATCACGGAATTTGAACGAAATTAGCGGTGAAGGAGGAATATCCTTTAGAACCCGGTCTGTGTCTTCACTATAAATAAGATAGGAGCCGCCCACATACACGGCAAAACGAGACCGGATGACACCCAGCTCAACCCCTGTGGAAATCATTTGCCAGTCTGTTTCCTTTTTCCACCTGTATCCGTCCCTTGATTTGTACTCCTCCTCCAAGCTACCGGCCAGGTATTCTCCTTGAAGGACTCCGTAAAATTTCCCCAATCCCGCAACCGTTCTTTCAAAGAGGTTCAGGCGCGCTCCAAGGCCATATACGAACTCCGGATCAGGGAGCTCGTCATAAGCGAATCCGATGTCAGCAAAAATCTCCAGATAGTCAGTCAGGCCATAGCGGAGGCGAAATGTGTCTATATGCATGGAGGTAGGGAAATCATCCTTTTTTACATTTCCCAACGTAACCTTTTCTTTCGTGATTGTGACACCGTCTGACCTGATGCTCGTACGTTTAGTGAGTTCTGTCGGCACATCAAGGTATGTATGTTTGATACCCAACACCAGGCGTCCTTGACCGACGTTCCTGCCACGCCCTTTCTTCGCTCTATTATTATCCGCGCTTCCACCCAACCCTGTCAAATGAGCAGGTGAATTTTCTTTCACTGCTGGCCGTTTTTCCTCGATCAAGTCTTGGGCTGGGGGCGGTTTTTCAGCAGGAATTTTATCTTCTACTGAGGACACTTTGATCCGTTTCTCCTTCGCCAAAACCGTTGTGTCTTCCAAGAAACCAGCTTTTACCAAGACCTTCTCCGGTGCAGGCATTGCCTTTTCTATTATCATCTCAGGCTTTTCTTTAAGATTGTTACAAAACAGAGATTGCTTCTTGTGGACAATAGTGGGGCCGGAGAAAAACCCCTTTTTCCGAAATTCAAGTCCCTTCAGTTTCGCTTCCCGTTTAGAGGGAAATGGGCCAGTATAGACCCGATTCCAATAACCCATATCGGCAACTTGCACACACCTGACGACCGTGTTTATATCAAGCAAGCGCAGTTTTTGCGCATATCGGGTGGCGTTTCGTTCCACCCTGTATGAAGCTACCTGGACATAATAGTAATACTTCGCTGCACAATAAACAGGTGTTGGGATAGAGAGCAGGATCGAAATAATGAAAACAAAACAAAGGAGGACCGGTTGGAGACTGATGTTTTTTCTCTCATGCAT
Organism: Deltaproteobacteria bacterium; assembly: GCA_019313765.1. Classification (GTDB taxonomy): domain Bacteria; phylum Desulfobacterota; class DSM-4660; order Desulfatiglandales; family Desulfatiglandaceae; genus JAIOSR01. The sequence continues at coordinate 6,632 of JAFDAP010000062.1, forward strand.
GATATAATCTATGCTATTATTTAAGTTTCTTATGCAAACAATTGACATGAGTGTTATATAATTACATAAAAGCATAAAAATGTCAATACTTAAGTACATATTTTGATAAATTATACTTACATTAGGCAACTTCAAACACAGTATAATCGCAGGGACCAGACAGCGCCGGAAAAATAAAGCAGTCTCGCTTACCGGAATTGTGGAGCCCCACGGGCAAGCCCGTAGTTAGAGATGACTTCACCCCGCCTTAGCAGGGCTTGCGATTCTTTTCATTGCAGCCCCATATGTAGGACATCTCTTCGCGATTGTGCGATTGATCAAATTGTGCCGTTCGGATGGGTGATAAAAGGAATGATCTCACAGGAGATATTCGGGATCTACGTTTTGCAGGGCGTGGAAGATATTTCCCTTTATTTTTTTGTTGGACCTGTAAAAATGCTTAAGCATGTTTTTGATTTCTTCCCTTTTGGAAGAACCCGCGGTTGGGCAGCCTAAGTTGATCTCGGGCCAGTCTAAGGATTGTGCATAACGCCTCAGCAGATCCTCATCAACTAAATAGAGCGGTCTGATTATTGTCAATTTCCCCTTGAACAATTCCTGTACGGGCAGCATGGTGCTGATGGATGCACCGAAAAAGACATTCAGGAAAAATGTTTCGATCAGATCATCCTTGTGGTGCCCGAATGCAATCCGGCTGCAACCAAGCTCTGCTGCTAATTCGAAAAGCATTTTTCTCCTGAGCCGGGAACATAGAAAACAGGGGTTTTCCCGGTTTTCCGGTCCATGGGCCTTGGGGCCGATATCGCTTTCAAGGACCCTGTAATCAAATCCGTGATCCGATAAAAATGATTTCATCTGCCCTGCCGAATCGGCCCCGAAACCCGGGTCCACATGTGCGGCGGTAATCCTGTATTCAATCGGTATACGTTTGATCCGTTCTCGCAGGAGCCACAAAAGGGCCATGCTGTCCTTGCCGCCCGACACGGCAACTAATACGTGATCCCCATCCTTTATCATCTGATGGTTGTGAATCGCTTTTCCCGTAAGACGCTTTAATTCTTTGGCAACGAAACTCAATAAACCCTCTCCCCGAACAATTTGGTTCCGATCCTGACCATATTCGCACCTTCCTCAAGCGCCACCCTGTAGGAATTGGACATGCCCATGGAAAGACACTCCATCTCCACTCCGGGCAAATTCAATGCCTTGATCTCTTCGAAAAGCTTCCGTGTCTTCTGAAAATAGGGCCTGGCGTCTTCGGGATCCCCTGCAAAAGGGCCCATGGTCATAAGGCCCATGATCTTGATATTCTTTAATCCCGACATATCACTGATCAATGAAATACCATCTTCAGGCATAACGCCCGCCTTCTGCGGTTCCTCACCGCTATTGACTTCTATAAGGAC
>JAFDAP010000063.1 GCA_019313765.1 Deltaproteobacteria bacterium
CGTTCCGGCATTTTTGACCTGGCCTCCTCCCTGGCCTTTCTGTCCGCACAGGGGCATCATACAAATTTATCCCTGTGGGTTCCGGTTCCTGATAACAGAAGAGTGCCGGCCCAAAGGAAACAAGTACAAATGACGGTCCCCATTTGCGGTGCCAATTATGTTAAACCGAAACCTTCGAGACCTCCTTTATCACCCCCAAAAGTTTCCATTCCGCCCAATACATCCGGCAACGTTTCAGGGTCGCCTGTTTCAGGCAAGTCGCCCCGGAAAATGCCTGTCGCTCAATACGCAGATGCTGATTCCCTGAGCGAGGCCTTTCGCACGACACAGGAGAATCTGACGTACTTACAGAAGATTCAGGAGCAGACAGCGCAACTTCACCAGCAGTTTCTCGAGGGCCAGGACACGGCCCAGCGCACCATTCAGGGCCTCATGGAACAGCAGCGCAAGCTCTTGCAGGCCTCTCTGGGAATGACAACAGAGACAAGTGAGTCCGTAATTCCGGAACCTGCACTCCGAATTGATACCGTTCCAATCCATCCCAAAACGCAACCGGTCATTCCTGCTGCTGAGCTGTTCTTGACACCTGAACCTTCCGGTCCTGATCCCGGCGCCGGCGCAGTCGGCAAAATCCTTCTGAAAGTAGTCTCGGAAAAGACCGGCTATCCCGTGGACATGCTTGAAATGGACATGGAATTGGATTCCGACCTGGGTATCGATTCCATCAAGCGCGTGGAGATCCTTTCCGTGCTCCAGGAGGAACTGCCCGAAGCCCCCGCAGTCAAACCCGAACACTTAGGTTCTTTGAAGACCCTTCGCCAGATCGTGGAATTCCTTTCCGAAGGGAAAGGTATTGAAGAACCGCCTAAAAGTGTTTTACCGGAAAAAGACGTTTCGAAAACCGAACCCCGGTCTTTGCCGGGACAGGCCCATTTAAGTATCGGCACTATTCTCTTGGAAGTGGTCTCGGATAAGACCGGTTATCCTGTAGAGATGCTCGAAATGGACATGGAATTGGACTCCGATCTGGGTATTGATTCCATCAAACGGGTGGAGATCCTTTCCGTGCTCCAGGAGAAATTGCCCGAAGCCCCGGCAGTCAAACCCGAACACTTAGGTTCCTTGAAAACCCTTCGCCAGATCGTGGAATTCCTTTCCGGAACTTGGGCAGAATCACCTGCGGAGAAACCCCCGGTTTATCCGGGCCTTTCGTCCGCTGATGAAACAGAAACACGCGAGGTTTTTCCGGAACCGCCCTCTGAAGGTCCGGCGCTCACGAATAATGCTATTGAAAGATCCGTCCTTTCCCTGATCAGATTAGACAAAAGCGCTATTCGGCAGCAGCTTTCTGTTTCAGAAGGGGCCCGAATCTGGATCACGGATGAAGACTCCGGCCTGGCTCTTTTATTAAAAGATCGGCTGCATTCCTTGAATTACCGGCCCGAGTTGATCTCCTTAAAGGACCTGAATGACATGGAACGGCCCTCGAGCCTCGGGGGATTGCTCATCCTGTCTCCGGCCAAAAATGCGGGTGATGTGTTCCTCAAAGACAGTTTTAAACTCCTGCGCCTCGCAGGTCCGGGTCTGAGAAAAGCCGGTAAGAACGGCGGTTCCGTTCTCGTTACGGTCTCGCGCCTGGACGGCGCTTTTGGCCTGGCAAGCCTCAACGGGGGCAATGATCCCGCTTCCGGAGGGCTCGCGGGCCTATTAAAGACCGCCCGGCACGAATGGCCCGAGGTTCATTGCAAGGCGCTCGATTTATCCGGCGACTTTGAAAATCCCGTTAATGCATCCTCGATCATTGTAGATGAAATGTTCCTGAAAGAACCTTTGGAGGTGGGTCTTTCGAACAAAGGCCGATACAATCTGCAATTGTTACCGGCGCCACTTGAAGAAGCCCTGTTATCGCCATCTACCGAAGGGCCACTGAACAGGGGCGATGCCGTGGTCATCACAGGGGGCGCGCGCGGGATAACCGCCGAAATAGCCACGAAGCTTTCCAAGACATTTAAGCCGACGCTGGTCCTTTTGGGCCGCAGTAATGAGCCCTGCCCTGAACCGGATTGGCTTGCCACCCTGACCGGAGAAGCCGAAATCAAAAAAGCGCTTGTTGAGCGTGCAGGAGAAAGACCATCGCTCAGAGAGATCGAAAAACAGCACAGGGCGATCATTGCCAACCGGGAACTGTTACGCAATATTGCACGGATTGAGGCGTCAGGCGCTAAGGTCATTTACCGCTCAGTGGATATTCGGGACACCGAAAAACTCCGCTCCGCGATCAAAGAGGTCCGCGATCATGTGGGTCCCATCAGGGGTCTCATTCATGGTGCAGGTGTGCTTGCCGACCGTCTTATTGAAGACAAGACGGACGAACAATTCGATCTGGTCTATTCCACAAAGGTCACAGGACTGCGTTCTCTGCTCGATACCCTGGATTTGGATGATCTCAAGGTTATGGTCCTGTTCTCATCTTTCACTGGTCGGCACGGCCGGTCAGGCCAGGCGGATTATGCGGCCGCCAATGAAGTCTTGAATAAATTCGCCCAGCAGCAATCACGGCTCCTTCCGAACTGCCGCGTGGTCTCAGTGAACTGGGGGCCCTGGAATGGGGGCATGGTCACCCCTTCCCTCAGGAAAATCTTTGAAAAAGAAGGCGTGGCCCTGATCGACCTTAAGGCAGGGGCCAATTATCTGGTAAGGGAGATCAGTGCCAACCCGGACGGGCCGGTTGAAGTGGTGGTCATGGGGAGAAGGTCTAATGAACATCATAAAGATGTATCCCTGCCTGCACACGATGCACAGGCAGAGGTTATCCCCGAAACCTCCCCTCTTTCAATGGCCTTCGAACGCCGGTTGGATATTGAGGACTATCCGTTTTTGCAGTCCCACGTATTGAACGGCAGGCCTGTTCTTCCCATGGCCCTTATGATCGAGTGGATGTCTCACGGTGCCCTGCACGGAAACCCGGGCTTGAGGTTTATTGGCTTTGATAATCTTCGGATTCTGAAAGGGGTCATTCTTGACAAGGAAAAGCCATGTACTATTCGGGTCATGGCGGGCAAGGCCGTGAAAAAGAATACGTTTCGAATGGTCCCGGTCGAGCTGTCAAGCACAGAAGGAAACGGCAGGGAATATGTCCATGCACGAGCCGAGATCGTATTAGGATCAACGCTACCCAAAGGGGATGCGTCCATCACCGGGGTTTCTCATCCACCATACCCCCTTGACAAAAAGGGAATATACAACAGCGATCTCCTATTTCACGGGCCCCATCTTCAGGGTATCCGGCAGGTGGAAGGGTGCTCCCGCAAAGGGATTGTTGCTTCCGTCTCCACGGCTCCGGTCCCGGCAGAGTGGATTAAAAACCCCCTGCGCAATACCTGGTTAGCCGATCCACTCGTCTTAGACAGCGCCTTCCAGATGATGATCCTGTGGAGTTTCGAGAACAACGGTGTCGGGGCCCTGCCCTGTTTTGCCGGCAGCTTCCGCCAGTTTCAACCCGTATTTCCCAAACAGGGTGTGCAGATTGTTATCAGCGTTAAAAGGGACAGTGAACACCGCGCATTAGCCGATATAGAGTTTATAGACCCTGTCACCGGAAAATTGATTGCCCGAATGGAAGACTACGAGTGCGTTATGGATGCATCACTCAACTGCGCGTTCAAGTGCAACCGGTTGCCCCTTCAAAATGAGATCAAGGCCTCGGCCTGAATCACTTTTAAACCTACCTCCCCCTTGTCGAAGATCCCCGCACATAGTGCGGGGGAGGGCTTGCCCGCCTAAGGCGCGTAAAAGTTGGGGTGAAAGCCCCAGGATATTGAGCTAATATATTTTTTGAGACAGCCGTTTCTTTCCCCATTAGCAACCCCGGGGTCTTAAACGGCAATTTTTTTCATAATGAATAACTCACGGTCAATTGCAATCGTTGGAATCGGAGGGATATTTCCCGGCGCACGGGACCTGGACCAGTTCTGGGCCAACATCCTGAATGGAGTCAATTCCGCTGAGCAAGTCCCGGAAGGGAGGTGGCTGCTTTCTGCCGAAGATGCATATGATTCCAGAAAAGGCGCGGCCGACCGGGTTTACTCCACACAAGGTTGCTTTATCGAAGGGTTTTCCGCCGAACTCATTCCAGAGGAACTCAATATCAGCCGGGCCTTAATCGAAGAACTGGATCCTATGTTTCATCTTGGGCTTTACGCCGGACATCAGGCATTCCGCGATGCAGTTACCAAAGACCTGGATTTAGGCCGGGTGGGCGTGATCATAGGCAATATTGCCTTACCCACCGACAAATCTTCGGCCCTTGCCCGCGAGTACTTGGGCAGGACCTTTGAGGAAAAGGTCTTAGGAGAAAGCGGGAGAGAAGGTGAGAGATCACCTCATCCCCTGAACCGTTATGTGGCCGGGCTGCCCGGTGGTGTCATAGCCAAGGCATTAGGGCTCGGCCTTGGTGCCTATACCTTAGACGCTGCATGTGCTTCATCCCTCTATGCCATCAAGCTTGCAGTCGATCAACTCCTTTCGGGCCGGGCCGACGCCATGCTTACCGGAGGTTTGTCCCGGCCTGATTGTCTTTACACCCAGATGGGTTTTTCCCAGCTCAGAGCGCTTTCACCCACCGGCATCTGTTCCCCTTTTGAGGTCAATGGAGACGGCCTCGTGGTAGGGGAAGGCTCGGGCATGTTTGTCCTAAAGCGCACCGAGGATGCATTGCGCCACGGGGACCATATCTATGCCGTGATTTCCGGTATCGGGCTTTCCAACGACGTGGGAGGCAGCCTGCTCGCTCCTTTGTCCGAGGGCCAGTTGCGGGCCATGGGCCCGGCCTACGAACAGGCAGGATGGTCCCATAAGGACGTGGATATCATTGAATGTCATGCCACCGGCACCCCTGTAGGAGATGCGGTTGAATTTGAGAGCCTTCAAACCTTGTGGGGAAACGACGGATGGAAAACCGGACAATGCGTGATCGGTTCCGTCAAGTCCAATATAGGCCATCTCCTCACTGCAGCAGGGTCTGCAGCCCTTATGAAGGTCTTATTAGCGCTCAAGAATAAATTCCTTCCTCCAATCGCAAATTTTAAAACCCCGCACCCTGACCTTAAAATGGGTTCCAGTCCCTTCAGGATCCTGATCAAGGCCGAGCCCTGGACAAGACGCGATGATGATACCCCCAGACGAGCGGCTGTCAGCGCATTTGGGTTTGGCGGAATCAATGCACATGTCCTCATTGAGGAATGGGATTTTAAGAGAGAAGAGAGAAAACAGAAGAGAGAAAACAGAAGACAGAAGACAGAAGACAGAAGTCAGAGGACAGAGGACGGAGGACGGAGGACGGAGGACGGAAGAGAAAAGCCCGGAGCCCAGATTCCGACTTCCGACCTCCGACCTCAGAAGTCAGAAGTTGCCGTTGTGGGCATGGAGGCCCATTTCGGCCCGTGGCATACGCTTAAGGAATTCCAGGAGCGGGTGCTTGGCGGAAAGGACTCTGTGAAACCCGGTTCCTGCCACGACTGGTGGGGGGCCGAGGAGACTAAATGGTTCAAGGATCGGGGCCTTGACCGATTTCCCTTTAAAGGTTTCACAATTGATGAGCTTTCCATCCCTTTAGATCAATATCGCATTCCGCCCAAGGAACTTGAGGAGATGTTGCCCCAGCAACTGCTGATGCTCCATGTAGTAAAAGGGGCAATAGCAGACGCGGGCCTTGCCGAAGAGAACCGGATGAATACCGGCGTGTTTATCGGGACCGGCCTCGACCTGAATACCACCAACTTTCAACTACGCTGGTGGCTTCCTGAAAAGGCCAAGGCCTGGTCAAAACAATTAGGGCTGAATCTGTCTGATAAAGATATTAAGGATTGGATTCAATCCCTGAGTGAAGCTTCCGGTCCACCCCTTACCGCCAACAGAACCATGGGCGCCCTTGGTGGAATTGTGGCGAGCCGCATTGCCCGTGAATTCCGTATTGGCGGACCCAGCTTTACCATTTCAAGCGAGGAAAGCTCGGGCATTAGTGCTCTTGATGCCGCAGTGCGCATGCTGCAAAACCGTAATATTGACCAGGCAGTGGTTGGGGCGGTGGATATGGCCGGGGATATTCGTTCGGTCCTCGGGGCCCATGCAGGACGGGAGTTTTCCAAATCCGGAAATATCCGGCCCTTTGATACGAGGGCCGACGGAACAATTACTGGGGAAGGTGCCTCGGCAGTTATTCTCAAGCGTTTAGATCTCGCCCTTTCTGACGGCGATAAGGTCTATGCGGTGATAAAGGGAATGGGCGTAGCCACAGGTGGCGGAGTGGAAACCCATATCCCTGATATAAAAACTTACCAGACCGCAATGGAACGTGCCTATGAGGATGCAGGAGTAGACCCGAACTCGGTCGGCTACGTGGAAACCCACGGCAGCGGGCACCCCGATGAAGACCTTATGGAATTCCGTGCCCTGTCCGAGTTTTTCTTATCTCCCCGTTGCGCCCTGGGAAGCGTCAAAGCAGATATCGGGCACACCGGAGCGGCCTCAGGCCTGGCTTCCTTAGTGAAAGTCTGCCTGTGCCTTTACAATGAAATATTGCCACCCGTAAGAAACTTCGAACAGTTCAGGCAAATGGAATCCGGTATTGAAAACCCGCAACCCGCAACTCGCAACCCGCAACCCGGGTTTTTCTTCCCCCAAGGCCCTCAATACTGGATGCGCAATCGAGCGGAAGGCCCGCGAAGGGCGGCCCTGAGTTCCTTCAGTGTTGACGGAAACTGCACCCACGTCATCCTGGAGGCATTCGAAAATCCAAAGGGACCTTCCGGCATGAAAGAGATGAGTAAGCCCCTGGGCCTGAGAAACGAAGCCCTTTTCAGCATCGAGGGAAACCATGTGAGCGAGATTATGGAAGGGTTGAACCGGTTGCTTGCTCATGCGGAACAATCGCCGGGACAAGCTATTGAACAATTGGCAAGTGGCTGGTGGAAACAAAACCGGACGGATTCAGAAAAGACATTAGCCATTGCACTTATCTCGCTCACCCGGGAGGAACTACTGGCACAGATTAATTCCTCAATTGAGTCCCTTAAAACCTCCCCTGACAGGCGGATCTGCGGGAACGGCAGTAAGTCCTTACAGCCCTTCGAAGGAGACCGGATCTTTTTTTCTCCGAATCCCATGGGCAGAAGCGGAAAAGTGGCATTCGTCTTTCCCGGTTCGGGAAACCACTATTCGGGTATGGGCCGTGAACTTTCCGTGCACTGGCCTAAGGTCTTTCGAAAACAGGATATTGAAAACGGTTATCTTTTAAGCCAGTTCCTGCCGGGCCTCTTCTGGAATACCGATTCCGTTGATACAATCGAGCGGGACCCCAAGTCTGCAATTTTGGGGCAGGTAGCATTAGGCACCGTCATAAGCGATCTCATTCGGGGCTTCGGGGTGAGACCTGACGCAGCCATCGGCTACAGCCTTGGGGAATCCGCCGCCCTGTTTTCATTGGGGTTCTGGACGGACCGGGATGCAATGCTTGCGCGCATGAATTCCTCCAAGCTTTTCACCGATGATCTTGCAGGACCGTGCAATGCGGCGCGCAAGGCATGGAACCTTTCCGATAACGAAGAAGTGGATTGGGTGCTTGGAGTAATTAATCGTAATGAAGATATAGTCCGAAAAGCCCTCAAAGGCAGGAAGAGAGTTTATCTTTTAATCGTCAACACCCCTGAAGAGTGCCTTGTGGGAGGGAACCGCGGGACCGTTGAGGCGTTAGTGGAGGCCTTAGGCTGCAGTTTCCTCCCGTTGTCAGGCGTAACCACGGTACATTGTGAAGTTGTCCGTCAGGTGGAAAAGGCTTACCGGGACCTGCATCTTTTCGAGACAACACTCCGTTCGGGAATCCGTTTCTACAGTGCTGCATGGGGAATGTCCTATGAAGTCAATCGCGAAAGCGCGGCCGATTCCATTTTAGCCCAGGCATTGCACGAGATCAATTTTCCCGGGGTAATAAA